>NZ_JAVJTO010000163.1:0-65721 GCF_040220235.1 Coleofasciculus sp. B1-GNL1-01 | reverse complement strand
AACGTAGTCTCCGACAAAAAATGAAACGGACTGCTATGGATAACGATTATATGATTCGAGTTCTTTCCTCGTGTTTCATTGACTCTACCTTAAATTCCTCTGACTCCTTATGTCAAGCCTAATTTAGATGCTCTTACCCTGAGGTTCCCAGCTAAAATTTTATTCCCACCCATTTGGGCAACGGCATTTTCAAAACTACTAACCCCTCGACTTTCATCAGGAATAGTTGTTAGGCAATTTTTTAAGAACTCTAAGCAACTAATAAAATTACTTTTTCCTGAACCATTTGAACCTATAAAGACGTTAAGCTTGTTGAGATAGCTCGACTGATATAATTGTAAATTTTTATAATTTTTGGCTGCCAGAAACTGAAGAATTGGTTGATTCATTTTATTTGTAGCAAATCTCTATTTTCCCAAATATAGCAATCGCCATAGCGGTTAGGACGCACCTTATGGTAGAGACGTAGCATGCTACGTCTCTACAGTCGGGGGAAGAACTATCCAATTCATTCCACTAAGTTTAAAGAGGTGACCTCAAGGATTGTCCCTTCTAGTTTGGTGCTATCAAGTTTGACATTTGTCAAGTCCGTCCCGGCTAAATTGGCGTCGCTTAAATCCGCATCTTTTAAAATCGCCGCCGTTAGCTTGGCATAAGCTAAATTAGACCGACCTAAATTGGCTCCATTCAATTTAGCTTCTGTGAGGTTGGCTTCAATCAGGTTCGCCCCACTCAAGTTAACCCCACTCAGGTTAGCATTGGTGAGGTTGACTCCAATCATATTGGTGATACTGAGATTAGCACCTGTGAGATCGGCGTTACTCAAATTTGCTTTGATCAGGTTAGCGCCGCTCAGGTAAGCAATCATCAGGCTGCTATGACTCATATCCGCACAACTTAGTTCAGCCCCACTTAAGTTAGCACCACTGAGATTGGCATATCGCAGGTTGGCAACGCCAAGTTTGCTGCCAATCAAATTCGCATCCTTGAGGTTAGCATCTCTAAGATCCGCATTACTGAGCGTGGCAATAATTAGATCCGCTTTACTGAGATCCGCTCCAATTAGTTTGGCATCTCGCAAGTTGGCATCACTGAGGTCAGCATTACACAGGTTAGCCCCCATGAGGTCAGCCCCTCGTAAGTCAGCATCGCGCAAGTCAGCATCACGCAAGTCGGCATCACGCAGGTCAGCATTCTGGAAACTTCGCTCTCCTGCTGCGTAACGTGACCGAAATTCGTTTGCATCCATAGGTGTAGGTGGGTTGGGTGTCTTGGGAATTCAGCTTGAACGAGCCTTTCCCAACAATGCTAGGTTCTAGCACGAACCAGAGGAACCGGAATCCTAACTCACGGAACTGGTTTGGGAATCTCCAGTCAAACTGATCAGGGTTCCTTCTAGCTTAGCTTGATCTAGATTGGCATCGGTCAAATCCGCGCTAGCAAAATTGGCGTCGCGCAAATCTGCGTGACACAATAATGCTCCATTGAGCTTGGCATGAGCTAAGTTGGCTCGATACAATTTGGCTTCACTTAAATTGGCGCCACTGAGATTGGCTTCAATCAAGTTCGCCCCATTGAGATCTGCACTAATTAGATTAGCACCACTGAGATCGGCTCCGATGAGATTGGTAATACTCAGATTAGCACCGCTTAAGTTAGCGTCGCTTAGGTTAACTTTAATTAAACTCGCATCACTCAGATAGGCGCGACTCAGACTGGCGCCCTTGAGGTTAGCACCACTGAGTTCTGCACTGATTAAGTTGGCACCGATCAGATTTGCCTCACTCAGGTTAGCAACACCCATCTTTGCGCCAATCAGGTTTGCCTCACTCAAGTTAGCTCCATTCAAATCCGCATCACTGAGGGTGGTAAAAATGAGATCTGCACCCGTTAGATTAGCACCTTGCAAATTAGCTTCGCTTAGATTAGCACCACTCAAGTCAGAATAACTTAGGTCAGCTTGGTTTAGGTCAGCACCAATCAGATTGACACTGCGAAAATTTCTTTCACCTGCGGCATAACGCGACCGAATTTCTGTAGCATCCATAGGTTTTATGTTGTAAATTTAGGCTTAACAAATTTTTACGGCAAAACCAGTTGTCTAATCCTGTTTGGTCACTTTACATCCAAAAAACATAAGACCAATGACCAATGACCCATCAAATAAAAACCCGATGTTCTAGGGATGGCATCTGGCGGCGAACTTGTTCAAGGCGAGTCGGATTAATTTCTGCGATCGCGACACCCGGTTTATCGCCAGCATCGGCTAAGATCACCCCCCAAGGGTCAACAATCATGGCGTGACCGTGGGTTTTACGCATGGCGTAATGACGTCCCGTTTGGGCGGGTGCAATCACGTAACAGGTGTTTTCAATGGCTCGTGCTTGGAGTAGGACTTGCCAATGATCTTTTCCCGTATACGCGGTAAAGGCAGCCGGAACAAACAAAATGTCAGCCCCTTTATAGGCTAAATGACGGTAAAGTTCTGGGAAGCGAACATCATAGCACACCGATAGTCCTAAGTTACCTAATGTTTCGGAGTGGCAAACGGGTGGTAGTTGATCCCCTGGCATCACCGTACTCGATTCTTGATAGGTATTGCCATCGGGGACATTCACATCGAATAAGTGAACTTTTTGATAACGCACCAGTTCGACGCCATTGGGATCGATGAGCAAGGCGGTGTTGTAAACTTTTGTATCGTCTACAGGCACAGGAAATCCTCCCCCAAGCAGCGTGACTTGGAAGCGCTGTGCCATGGTTTTGAGGAATTTTTCACTCTGGAGGGCGATCGCGTCAGCTTGTGCCACTTTGTCTTCTTCTTTACCGAGGAACGAGAAGTTTTCCGGTAAAGTAATCAGCTCAGCGCCTTGGCGCACCGCCAGTTCAATCAATGTTTCTGCCTCAACCAGATTCTTCTCTAGGTCAGGCAAGCTTGTCATTTGCACAGCAGCGGCAAGATAAGACTTCATCGGTAGCAAGAGTAGAAATGATTCTATCGTTTAAGTTTTTGCCATTAACTATACCAGGCAACGCCGTGGACAGCCATATCAATCCTGGATGCACTGGCGCGATCGCGTCTCGGAGAGCGCGTATTGAGTCGGGTTCGGTGCATCTCCTGCCTTTTTGTCACAGCTAATTTAGATTAATTCTTTCTTCAGAAGGATACCCAAAACACAATGATTTAGCTAACTTACTCACTATAAGGTTAGGCACTTGTCAACTGAGTTAAGGTTTTCTGTAAATAAATGTAATCTTTAATCAAGAACGTGGGGCGTATCAGCGCCACCTTGAAACAAACCCTTAAGGAGTACGTCTTTTTCGATAAGAATCCTGGGTTGCCATTGAGATTTGGATACAGTTGGTGATACAATCTCACCTGATCTTGAACAGACATCTAAAGAAGGACAAGAAGGCATGAATCTAATTTGTGAAATTACTCAACAAGCGCTATTAACCGGTTATTTAACCCTGGAATCTGAAAATCAACTGCGCCAGCTTCTATCTAGAAACTATGGCACAGAAGACTTGAAAGCCTTCATTCGATTGCAGCAAGCGGTCATGGAAGGCTTAGTTAGGCAAGAGTCTCGTGAACGGTTCTTTTCTAGATTATCCCCAGGAAGCTGTATCCAGGAGGTCGCGATCGCTACTTGACAAAGTTTAAAACTTGCCATCGAGGGTTGCGAAGGGTCAAAAAAAAAATATATATATTGGGTTAGCTAAGGCTAATATTTTTCGGTTGATTTCGATTCATAATATCATATCCGCCGAAACCGTTATTATTTCCTGTCATTTGGCTACCTTACTCATTCCCTTTTACCATCTGTATTCTGTTTTCTGAATGTATGTTTTTTCAGGAATTCAATCATTTCTGGTCAAACACACCTGAAGAAAAATGCATGAAACCCCTATTAGTACAGTATTGCAATTATAAGCAATCGTCAGAACATGACATTACTTCGTCGCGACAACAGCGATATTCCACGCCAACCGTTTCATCAAAGGAATCTTTTTTAGACTCTGATCAATTGTCTCCAGCCGCCGATACGTCGGACTCAATTGTTCCTGTTCGATAATAATCTTTTTCCAGTAACGTTCCTGATTGGGATCAACTTTTTCAATTAAATAGAAGCGCAAAAAAATCCAAAGGCTTGCCAGCCAAAAGGTATCATAGCTTACTTGCGAAAAAAGAGACTTGACCACTTTGACAAAATTAATATCCAAGGGCATTTCATCATCAGTACGCACTTCAGTCGCCATCCGTCGATAAACATTAATCACAGGATTATGCTTTAGCGGGTCCCAAAAACAGGCTTTTCCTCCGGGTTTGAGGATACGGTGCATTTCCTGTAGTGCGATTTTAGGATCGGGAATATGGTGCAATAAATTGGAGGCATAAACAATATCAAACGTATTGTCTGCAAAATCCAGCGCCATAGCATTCGCTGTATGTCCTTCAATGTTAACGCCGTTAGCCGCTGCTAATTTTAGCGCCACGTCTACCATTCCGGCTGAATAGTCGGCGGCGACACAATTCGCTCCTTTTTGGGCAAAATAAACACTATTTTCACCCGCACCACAGCCTAAATCTAAGAGACGTTTGCCGCGAATATCGCCCAGTTGTTGCAGAATAAAGCGGTTTTCTGGGGCGGTACAGGCTTCAAAATAATCAGCCACGCGAATGCCATCGACATCAATGGCGGCTGCCCAGGTATCATGAAACTGGCGTTCTTTGTTGAGAGTTTCGTCAATCATCTTGTCGGTAAGGGTTAGGAAGAGACGGTTAGGGAGTTAATGGTAATTGTACAAGAATTTGCGCTATTTATGATAAACTATGTACCCTCACAAGAAAACTCTAGGGCATCGGTCAAGGACCCGGTTTTTTTGATTAAAATGTCGATTTCGTTGTTGTCCTCATGAGAAACCCGGTTTCTGGGAATACTTGACCGCATTTTACAGCAATTAAGGGTTTAAAATAAACGTGCGATCGCGCCCTAAAAAGAAAGACAAAAATCAAGGAACCACTGAAGATCAAAAGCCAAACAAGCCAGCTTCGGTAAAAGCTCGGTCTAGGTCAAGTGTAAAACCAAGATTTTCAGCCCACTCCCATAAATAATCAAAATCAAGTTGTTCTCCTTGCACCTTGAGAACTGCCAAGACATCACGCCATTGTTTTTCCGAACCTGAACCCTGCCTCCATCGCAGTTTACTTAAAATAATATCTTCAGGAGAAGCAAAATAGAGCCTCGTTTCTTCAAACTCAATTACCCGTCTGCGCTCAAACTGTAGGCGCTCAAATTCATCCGTTCCGGTTATCAGTAAATCAGCACGACTAATGCTCTCCATATCGGTAATTTGTAGGGTTTTTATCCGACCCAATTTCACATCATCAACACCGGGAACATAAAAACCACACTCGTTGAGGGCGTCGGTAAGGCGATCAATATCAGTGGGAGAAATACCGATAACTAAATCTAAATCCTGTGTTGTGCGGGGTTCACCGTAAGCAATTGCTGCTATCCCACCCGTGATGTAATAGGGAATGGACAATGCGGTAAAAATGGGATGAAGTTTAACCGCTAACTGTACCGAATCCTGAATCCACATTTCTGGCTTGACGGTGGGAATATAATTAGGAGGGTAATGGTCTTGTAACCACGCTCTAGCAATTTTTTGGGCGAACTGGGTTGGGGAAAGATGTGCAAATTGTTGGCTAAGAGAACACAACGACAGCTTACGGGCGCTCTTTGTCAGCGAGGCTGCCATTTTCAACCGATTGCCCGGTGTTCGTTGTCGGAGTAAGTGGAATGTCAACTTATCTATTTCTATACTGGTGTCTTTAGCCTGGGGACGGTATCCTGATATAACAGAGAATGGAATGGGTTGAATCATCGCGATCGCGAGTGCAAGATCTGAGTTTCTTTCTATAATCTTATGGACGCAGTTTTCGTCTCAATTCCCGCAGCATCCGACTGGTTCCTTGTTCAATGGCTTGTTGTACCAATGGGGGAATTAGTTCGGTAATTGACATATCAGGAAAGATTGCTGTTTCTGGGGAAAGACTATAGTCCCCATTGCGGAAAATATATATCCTAAGCTGATGATGGCGATAAATCCAAACTTCTGGAACTCCTAAAGCGGCGTAAGCGTCAAGGGTTGTTTTTGAGGTAACATCACACTCAATAGCCAGATCTGGGGGTGGGTAAATGTCTAAATCCATAGCCGTGCAACCTTGGACACGGTTGGCGTTCTGGATATAGAGACAGGTATCGGGTTCAACACCAGCAATAACTGGACGTTTGAAGGTTGTTGAACCAAAGTCTTCCCAATCCCGCTCTTGGCTATCTAGAATCGTTTTAACAATATCGGCAATGATGCGATGGGGACGTTCATGAATGGCTAACGGGGACATGATTGAGAGAATGCCTTGGTAGTAGGCGATGCGGGTGTTACGGTGTTCGCCTAACTCTACCAGAATTTGTTCAAAATCTTGCCAAGATACGTCAGAAATCTGAATGGTGCTACCTGGCGTTAGTTCAATGGCGCGAATGGGAATAGTGACACTCAACCTATTTTGCTCCAATTGATGCAATTGATGATATCAAATCCACTTAAGCCACGGCGATTAAAATCGCTGCTACACAAACAAAGTCCGCAAGGTAAGGACTGGATTATATAGCAAGTCGCTAGGCGTGTATTTACAACTCCCGTACCTGAAACTGAGTCCAGATGGGATGTTCGTACAAACCAAGTGTAACTAGACCAGCGCGAAGCGCTATAAATTAGATCCCCGACATCTTCAAGACGTCGGGGATCTGGTAAGGATAGATTAAACTGGGGCTACCGCTTTATCTGTCTCGCGATCGCGACTTTCTTGACCTTGCCCCTGTAACCAACCATAGAGTCGGTTCAGGGCATTCACATAGGCTTGGGCTGATGCCACAATAATATCGGTATTAGCCGCATGACCGGAAAAGACGCGACTGTTATAACGTAGCCGAATTGTGACTTCCCCTAGGGCGTCAATCCCGGCTGTCACTGACTGCACTGAATATTCAATCAGTTCGTTCGGAACATTCACCACCCGGTTAATCGCTTTATACACTGCATCCACTGGACCCGTTCCAATCGCCGCATCCATGAGTTCTTCACCTTCTGGGGTGCGTAAGGTTACGGTAGCCGTAGGACGAGCATGATCCCCACAAGATACCTGAACTAATTCTAAATGGAAGAGTTCGGGAACTTGGCGGATTTCGTCGTTAACCAGGGCTTCTAAATCCCAATCGGATACTTCTTTTTTCTTATCCGCCACTTCTTTAAAGCGGACAAATGCCTTGTTCAACTCCGTCTCGGACAGATCAAACCCCAATTCCTTCAGACGGTTGCGGAAGGCGTTGCGCCCAGAATGTTTACCTAAGACAATCTGATTGTCGGTTAACCCAATTAACTTGGCATCCATGATTTCATAAGTCAACTTATTTTTGAGGACGCCATCTTGGTGAATACCCGATTCGTGGGCAAAAGCGTTTGCGCCGACAATTGCCTTATTCGGTTGCACTAACATTCCGGTTAAATTCGAGACTAACCGTGAGGTTTTGTAAATCTGGCGCGTGTCAATATTGGTTAAAGCTTCCTCTGATTCCGTAGGGCGTCCAAAGTAGGGATTGTAAAATTGCCGCCGAACGTGTAACGCCATGACGAGTTCTTCTAAGGCGGCATTTCCTGCGCGTTCACCAATACCATTAATCGTACATTCTAACTGTCGCGCCCCATTTTTCACCGCTTCCAGAAAGTTGGCAACGGCTAATCCTAGGTCATTGTGACCATGAACGGAGATAATCGCTTGGTCGATATTGGGGACATTTTCTTTAATCCCGCGAATCAATGCGCCAAACTCAGTGGGGGTGGTGTAGCCTACGGTATCGGGAATATTTACCGTTGTCGCCCCCGCCGCGATCGCACGTTCTAACACCTCGTACAAAAACTCTGGATCAGAACGCCCTGCGTCTTCGGGGGAAAACTCCACATCCTCGACAAAGGATTTGGCATACGCTACCATTTCCTCCGCGATCGCCAATACGTCTTGTCGAGTCTTTTTCAGTTTGTATTTGAGATGAATATCAGATGTGGCGATAAATGTATGAATTCGCCCATGGGCAGCGGGTTTCAGGGCTTTGGCGGCGGCTTCGATATCCTGACGAGTGGCTCGGGCTAACCCACAAATTGTTAGTCCCGACTCGCCACCGACAGCTTGAGCAATCTTTTGCACCGCCTCAAAGTCACCGACACTGGCATAGGGGAACCCCGCTTCAATCACATCTACACCGAGTCGTGCCAATTGCCGTGCGATCGTTAGTTTCTCCTCTACATTTAATGTGGCTCCAGGACACTGTTCGCCATCGCGCAGCGTGGTATCAAAAATAATAATTCGATTGGGTTGTGTGTTCATTTGATTGTCTCCAGTCAGAACTCGTTAATCTTCAATGAGTTAAATCATAAGGGCTAGTTTGTGTGATTAATCAAGAATCCGTTTTCTCGATATAATCACGTATATCATTTAAGTCGATATACCGATCTGTAGCATTTCTTAATTCTCTAGCAATCATTCCTTCCGTTGATACGACTGTAATATGAGTATTTTTTGAACGCAGTAACTCGATTGCCCGTTCAAAATCACCATCTCCACTAAACAGAATAACTCGGTCATACTGTTCTACCGTATTAAACATATCAACAACAATTTCTATATCAAGATTAGCTTTTTGGGAATAGCGACCCGAACTATCATCATAATACTCTTTTAAAATTTTAGTTCGGACTGTGTAACCTAGGCTAATTAGGGCATCTCTAAATCCGCGCTGATCTTGGGGATCTTTTAATCCGGTGTACCAAAATGCATTAACCAGAACAATATGGGGTTCTTTTCTAAAATATTCTAAGACCCGCTTTGGATCAAAGAACCAGCCATTTTTTTGTTGAGCATAGAACATATTATTCCCATCAACAAAAATAGAAATACGGTTCATCGAGCAAGGCATATAAACTCAGACCTAATAGTTTTGGGAAATTTAAGTGAACTTCTTATTTTAGCAATTTTAATCTAAATATTGGCTGATAGTTAGTCTATCGGCGTAATTCCTAAGCGTTTTAGCGCTATCTAAATTGTCTTACTCTCTCACCTCCAAGTTCAATCTCCTGGCAAAGAAACTCCTGTCGCTAGATTTCTCTCTGCTTTAGAAAACCTTAGCAACTCTATAGGATGTAGACAGGGGGCTATCTTCAAGCTATTCTCAGGCTTGAGAATAACACCAACCCATTAGCTGTAGATGTACTTTATCGAATTCGGCGATTCATCCCCAACTATACCCGATCAGAGTTAGTGGAGGATGAATCGCCAGTAATAGCAAGTTTGCTTGCATTTAAGTCAACAAGTGTGATAATATTACATTGTTTTTTATGAATATACTGATATAAGCATAATTCTACCGTGGGGTATCAGGAAAGTCACGCCTAGGACATTCTTGAGTGTTCTCTGTTCCCTGTTCCCTGTGACACACCGAGCGTGTTACCGAGCGCAGTTCGACTAGGCTCACTGACCATCGAGGTAAGTCGAGGTGTTCCCTATTCCCTATTCCCTCTTGGGAGCAACTGATGTCTTAATGTATCCCCGGAGTATTATAAGTAAGAACACCAGTCGCTCCAACTTCCAGCATAAAGCTTACCCCTTCCCGTTCCAGCTAATTCCAGGGATAAGAGATTCACGCAGGCGGTGACTCCAGAGCCACAATAGACAATGATGTCTGATTTATCCTGGATATCCTGCCATCGCTGTTTTTGCTGATCGGGGGAGTGGAGATAACCTTGAGCATTCGTTACCTCTTGCCACGGGTAATTCATCGCCCCAGGGATATGCCCCGCAACGGGGTCAATCGGTTCATGCTCTCCTAAATAGCGATCGCGTGCCCGTGAATCCACTAAAGCCACATTGGGTAAGTCTTTCCGGGTTTTGACCCCGTTGATATCAACCACCCAGTCAGAGCGCACTTGCGGCACGAACTGCCCCGGTTGAGGTTCCGGTATCGTATCGGTTACTGGATACCCTTGAGATTGCCATGCGCCCCAGCCACCATCCAGTACCGCAACGCGATCGTGTCCCAGGTAACGCAGTAACCACCACAGACGCGCCGCAAACGCAAAACGGGAATCATCATAAGCCACGACTAAGGTTTCACCGAATCTGACCCCAATCGCGGCAAGTTTTTGAGCAATTCGGTTGGGATTAGGTAAGGGATGACGCCCACCATGACGTTCCACAGGGGCAGACAGATCTTGGTTCAAATCCAAGTAATACGCTCCCGGAATGTGACTCGTCTGATACTGGTGATATCCCTGTTGCGGATCAGCAAGGGCAAAACGACAATCAATGACGACCACTTGCGGATCATCGAGGTGTTCTTTTAGAAATTGAGTCGAAATAATAAAAGGATGATCAATCATTACTATAAGAATTCCGTTAAAACGGATTAATCGTTATTGAAAAATATACGCCATTTTCTTGCCAAGTATCATCCTCAGAATCAACTGAAATCAAGGGAATCCCCCAATCTAAGCGAGCGGTAATGCGATCGCCTTGTTGCCATTGTAGTCCCAACCCTAATGATGCCAAACTACTGGGGTCCGGATCATCGATCTCGCCGTTATTCCAGGTTGTGCCAACATCCACAAAGGGAGTAACCTGCAAAATACCGTCCCACTCAGGAATGCGTAAAATGGGCAGCCGCACCTCAGCTGAGGCAAAGGCTCCATTATCGGTGAGTCGAATATCTTGGCGATAGCCGCGCACACTTCCTAGACCCCCTAACCCAATTTGCTCAACGGGTAACAAATCTTGAGCCGCCAGTTGAATATCACCCTGAAGAACGAGTAACGTATCCGGGGCTAAGAGTCTCACCCACTGGGCTTGACCCCGCCAGGTAAAGAAGCGACTATCCGGCTCATCATCGTTGACTGTGGCATCAAAGATACCCAGACCCAAATTAAACTGAGAGCGTAGGGCAAAGACTTCACTTGCCCCTCGTTGAGTCCACTCTTGAAAGAATCGTAGGGCTGAAACGCGAATCCGTCCATCCTCATCAGCCCCTAGTGAGGGAAAGCCAAGTCGAAAGCCAAGTCTGTCTTCTAAGAAAACGGTTTCTGTATTGCGTCGGGACGCGGTTAAACCCACTGCCAATTCCTGGGTTGGCGTTTCCAGGAGGGGTTGACGAAACGTCAGGTCAAAACTGGTGGAGTCGGATTGGATATCGAGAAAGTTAAACGGCTCTTCAATAATCTCGCTGGAGGTATTGCTAAAGCTAAAGCTAACCGTGCCATTACGCGGATTAACGGGTAGGGTGTAGTTAAATTCAATCTCGTCGCTACCATCGGTATTTGTATAGCTGAGTGTTGCGCCATCACCGAATCCGAGTAAGTTGGCTTGGGTGATGGACGCCCCGCGCCGGAAGCTACCCACACTAGGGGAACGCCCATTGTTAGCAAACAGTTGGTAACTCCAAGTGTTTGCTTCAATAACATCAACAATGAGTAAACTGGTACCAGGTCCAGAACCCGTTGAGAGTTCAGCCGAGATATTTTCGATCAGGGGATCGAGTTGCAAAAGACGCAGGGATTCTAGTAAATGTGGTACATTCAGGGGTTTGGGATTAGCAACGGCAATCCGCGATCGCACATAGTTGGGACGCAGACGGCGCAGCCCATTCACCTGAATCTCTTCAATTCCACCTTCGACAATTTCAATGGTTACGGTGTCTTGGGTTAGGGGTTGAGGCGGAATGAAGGCACCCGATGTGGCATAGCCGTTGTCCACGTACAACTGGGTGACAGCAGTTCTGGCATTGAGGAGTTCAGCAAAGGTAATGGGGCGATTCGTGAACTCCGCCGTTACTTCGGCTAACTCTTCATCACTAAAGGCAGTGTTACCGATGAATTCAAATTGGTTTACCGTAATTTGCTCTTGAGTCGCCCCCTCCGGCGTCTCAGGTGTTTCGGGCGTGGTTGGGGTAAATTCAGGGGGTTCGAGAAGCTGTTCGGGGGGAGGAAGTGTGGGAGAGGGTATGGCTTCTGGTTGCCGTGAGGGAGGCGGTGGCTCAATGTCTTGAGGTGGAGGGAGTTCCGGAATTGAGGGACTGTCACGGGGAGTGGTGCGATCGGGAACTTGAGCGTTGAATGTTGAGTGTTGGGTGTTGAGTATTGACCCAACCCTAGGTACATCGGAAACCTGGTTTGTAGGGGCGGGTTTAGGGACTGTCGTTTGGCTATGGATAGTAACGTTTGGGCAAAACCCGCCCTGACTGAGGGTTGAATGGGTGATCTCATGTTCGCCTAAACAGTTATCATGTCCTTCGACCTTGCTACCTGGCTGCTTACCTGCTGCCCTCTGTTCCCTACCTTCTGCCTTGATCGAATCTTCTGCCTTTGTCAGAGACAAGCCCTGATCGGCTGAAGACTTAGTGTTTGTGAGGATAGGTAGACTTTGAGCCTTTACCGAGGGAGTTAGCCAAAACGCCGCCCACAATGCTGCTATAGAAGTGAATAGAATTTGCCCGTTGGAATTAACACCAATCATCTTGTTCATTTATCAAAAATAAAGAGGCTAATTATCGAGAACCAGGGTGAGACAATTATCGCTGATCATGAATATAGTCATCTTTTTGATCGACCACGAGTAGTCAGGCATGGCAAAGATTCTACACCTATTTTCATTAATCGTCTCGCTCCTGTCGTAACACCCTAGGAGACTGACGACTTTAGCGGAGTGGTACGACTAAGTAGGTGGGAAAAATCAAAGTTAACGGCGGCGATAGTCATACTCGCTTGAGCGAGAAGCAAGCTACGTTATGTAAGGATTTGAGGAATGTTTACAAACGTTAACCCCGTTGGGGTTATTTCCACCAACTTACTGATCTAAAGCGACTCGCTTGGCGATATCAGCCTACTATTTACTGTTAAGCCCCTGATGTGATGAAGCGTTTGATTCGTGAACTACTCCGTTACTTTTTCAGTACGCTTTAATTTTCTTATCTTGTTTGGTGATAACACCAATGGGAGATTTGAGTGAGTGCGTCCTGCCTCAAATCCCAATAAATTATGTTAATATAAATTACTTTAGGTAATATGTCAAAACCTCTCCGATTAACAGACTGGTATAACCATACCCTCACGAGCCAGTACGTCATTGGGAAAGACCGATTTCACTTGGGATTCCATCCAGTCAAGAAACTCATCATCATGGTCAGGATGGTAGTGAGACATCACAATTCGTTTAACTCCTGCGGCTTTAGCTGTAGCTAAACCGGTTTGCCAGAGTTGGTCTTGCCAGTCTAAAGGCGAAGGTTTTAGAGAATCATCTGCACGAATATTACAGGGAGCATCCAAAATGAGCAAGTCAGCATGGCGGGCTAAGTGCAACAAATTTTGATCCAGTTGATCCGGCGATTGGGAGTGAGCGATCGCGTAGACGGCAGAATGACCGTTCCAGGTGACTCGGTAGCCCATTGAGTGGGATGCAGCGTTCAGTAAGACGGCTTCAACGACCAAATCATCCACGGTGATTTTATCCCCCGAACCCAGTTCGTAAAATTTTAGCTCCGATTGCATGACCTGGAGGGGAACGGGGAAATTCGGCGCTAACATTTGTCGCCCTAAGCGCTTTTCGATTGAGTCTCCGTTAGTCGCCCTTGCACCATAGATGTGGAAACAATTGCCGGGAATAAAGGCAGGTGTAAAAAATGGAAAACCTTGAATGCTGTCCCAGTGGCAGTGGGTGAAGAAGAGGTAAGCTTCTAGGGGCATTTGACGGAGTAAATGGTTGCCGAGAAGTCGCAAACCACTCCCCCCATCAAAAATTAGGCGTTTGGAACCGACACGCATTTCTACACAGGAGGTATTGCCACCATAGCGTACCGTTTCTTTTCCTGGAGCCGAAACTTTACCTCGAACGCCCCAAAATTGGACAACAAAATTGACGGTAGGGCCAGTTACCATGTTGGCTATAACATTAGATGTGCGGGGACTGGGTGACGCTGGATCAGAATCTGGCATCGTTCAATTAAGTGAGCTGCCCTTAGCCAAGCTTCACACCAAGCAATTTCCACTATATGATACTCAGATAAGGGTACTTTCGGTGAGATAGTCGCTAAGGCTTTTGTGTCCAAGAGGGCAAAGTAGGTATTTTTAAAGGAAATTTGGTTGGGAGAGCTTGTCAAAAACAAGGATGAATTTATAGCTTTCCCCTAGGTTGAATTTTCTAGCACCCTGATTCCGATCAGGAAGTTTCTCTCAAGTCTGTTAATTTTAGCGTGCTTGGTGGACTTGACTTGTGAGTTCTGTCACAAAAAGCAATAAGTAGGAGCTGAGGGGGTGACAAGGGACTTGAGGGTACTACTGGGTGTCGGGTGTCGGGTGTCGGGTTTAGGGTGTCGGGAAAAATTGAACTTTACTCAGGGAGTCACCAAAAACTCTATTGTTTATTCGTTGGCTCGCCTGGAGAGCGCTTGCTCCTTACCCTATCTCCTCTTATGTTATGTTATGGGCTTTTGTGTTTCTTACCGATTTTCCCCACACCCCATACCCCACACCCCATACCCTGCCTACCTTCGACGCGAGCTTGTCACCCCTTCAGGAGTAGGGGTTGGGTTACCAAACCCCTACTGAGGCTACTGGACTATCTGCCAGTCTTCTCCCCGGCGGCGACACACTTCTCAACCAGTGGCATAACCTCCTTGATATCCTTCCAGCCTAGAATTTCCGTGACTTTTTTCTCCAGATTTTTGTACGTCCTGAAAAATTCAGAAATTTCATCCAACCGATGCTCGGCAACATCTTTCAGGGATTTCACTTGAGCATAGCGTGGATCTTTGTCAGGAACACAGAGGATTTTCTCGTCGCGATCGCCTGAGTCAATCATCTCCAGCATACCAATGGGACGGGCGGTAATCACACAACCTGGAAACGTTGGCTGATCCATCATCACCATACCATCAAGGGGGTCGCCGTCATCAGCTAAGGTGTTTGGGATAAAGCCGTAATCATAAGGATATTGCACCGAGGAATATAAGACTCGATCAAGGGCAAAAGCCTGTAAATCTTTGTCGTACTCGTACTTGTTTTTACTCCCGGCTGGGATTTCAATTAAAACGTTGATCAGTCCCGGTTTGGGTTGACTTACAATGCGTGATAAATCCATGACTAAATCGTGTAAGCGACACAGCAGATGGGATGACCTAACTATCCAAGATTGTCAAGGTCAAGCCAGCACAGGTAGCGGTTCGCTTTGATTTTTGACCTGTGCCTTTTCTGTTATACAACGTTGCTGGGACTGTCCCAAACCTTCCGTGATACCAAGTACCACAGGGGATATTTGGTATCTATTAGCCGTGCGCCAAAATCTCAGATGATGCTTTAGGTGGACATGATCGGATTTATCCCACCAACTCGGATTTGGTATCCGCCATTCCTTGTTTGTTAATTATTTCATCGTTATTTTGTTATTTAAGAATTTTGCCAATTGTTTATTTCTGACCTTGGCAGTGAGTAGGGTGTTGTCGGCAAAACATCCAAGCTGCCAGACGAGTAATAAGCAATGGCTAAGAAAGGTAAGGTCAGAGTTAAAAAAGCCATTACCGCACCTATAATTTCTGCCCACCTATGAGGATGGGGTTCAGAAGTCTTGGCAGACGAGCCGCTGGATTCCATAAATTAGGTTGTGATCAGAACTTGAGTCAATTGAGAATTTATCTGATGGGCTATACTATAGACCATACCTTGTCTATTTTAACAAGTTTTTTTCTCAAGAATTGTTTTCCACTAAACAATTTTCCTAAAATCTTACCCTCAGTAGGCGGACATAATTAAACTTAACGGTTGCGATAAGCAAGGAACAGGGAACAGTAAGGATTGAGCGGCTTGTTAACATTTCTTAGGATAGCGGACATAATTTATGTCCAGCTACTTATAGCGCTACGCAATAGGCAATAGGCAATAAGCAATAAGGTAAGCTGTTATGCATTTAAATTGGGAATATAGCGGTTCTCATTTGAAAGCACTACACCCTACACCCTACACCCCACACCCTGCCTCTACCAGTATGTATTGCACCCAATTGAGAAGTGCTATAGGCAGTGACCAAGATGGTTGTACCACAAGGATTTCGCCATTATTGACAATAAGGTTTAAATGCCAAACAGCTTATACTTTATTAATTAGGACATCTATCGGCTCCAAACAACTGACTTTAGACAGATTGACGGGAGTCCTCGTGAATCCTAGCCGAAGTTTCTGACCCTAACGTAACAACCCAACCTCTTCTAATTTTAGGTAAAAAAATACAAAAAACCGCCTCTAACACTAGGCGGTGGAATTAAGCAATCGGAGGGTAGTATTAGATTACGTTCTTTCCTTCTTGGGGGACTGTAACAATGTTTACCAAATAATTCCTTTTTGAGTTTTAAATGTTAAATTTTGCTCAAAAATGATATGACAATTATCACATTAGCGATGAGCATACACGCCCATTGGCTCTTTGATCCACCGGATGTAAAAATGCTTAAATGTAGAGCGAATCAGGCGAGGCATTCCAAAATCAATTGGCATTAACCGATCCGGTAGCTTCCAATCGAGTACATTGGTATCGGCTGGGTGCAGGTGAGGAAAATCCAGGGTATCCAGAGTTGGATTTAACCCTAAGTTCATCGCGGCGGCTAGAGTGGGGACTTGAGTCGGATCGACATTGAGTAAATTCGCGATCGCACAATCCAACGCAAAGACATCCGCCGACGCCGCTAGGGTATCCAAGCGCCGGGGTTCACCCCCACTCGGACCATTTCCCTCATGAGCGATGATCGCATCCAAAATCGTCAAGCTGGGATCAATTGCCCGCGCCGTTTCCACTAACATTTCCCCAAACCGTAGGGCATCTTTACCTGCTTCAGCGTGCCACCAGGCTTTCATTTTACCAGGAACACAGCCAAATAGGTTCTTAACCCCCAGCGTCAAGGTTAACTGAGTGTGAGACTTCAGCTTGGGTAAATTAATCACCACATCCGCATCCATCGCTTCTTTACACAGGCGCAGGTGGTTAAAGGTATGGCTAACCGTTTGATAACGCTGACCATGGAATTCGACAATGGGAATATTCAGTTGGTCTATCATCGGCAAATAGCCATTCGCCTGTGCTACCCCTTTAGCTGTACCAAAGGCGGGACTATCACCCAGAAACGGTTGACCCCCCGCTTCCTTGACCAATTGGGCGACAGTATAAACCAGTTCGGGGCGAGTAATGCATTCTTTTCCCGGACGTCCAGCCGTCAGCAGATTAGGCTTGAGGAGGACGCGATCGCCTGCTTTGACAAATGCCCTAATCCCGCCCAACGGTTCCAGCAAGGTTTCTACGGCGGTTCTCAATGGCTGTCGGTTATAGGACTCTGCCCGAATTAAACTAACGCTAGACATAGGTATTGTGAAATAGCTTTAGTTTATCTTAGACTTTCGCACCACGGGACAAAGCTGTGACTCGTTGACAATCGAAGAAAACCCCATCCCCTTCCAGTTGAGAAAGCTGGGGTGTTATTTCAATTTTGACAATTTGAGCCGTCAGAATCGTCACCGTTTGATCGAACAGATGCAGGGTTAACAAAGGTTGACTGAGGAAATTGGCAAGTTGTTCGCTAAAGGCTTCTGGTGTCACCGGAATATCAAAGGATTCGGTTTCGCCATTGATGTAATGCAAGGTGATTTGGGTAAAACTATCTTGACTTTGCATGGTTAGTCCTTTGTCATTCGTCATTCGTCCTTTGTCATTCGTTAGACGACAAGGCACTCATTTTATCAAGATCGAGTACCTTGGCTAAGTCCTCAGCACTCATCAATCCTTTATCGAGTACGATTTCTCGTAGCGATTTGCCTGTTTCCAGAGATTCCTTGGCGACAGCCGCCGCGTTGAGATAACCGATGTGGGGATTCAGGGCGGTGACTAATGCTAGACTTCCTTCGGCGTAGTTTAAACAGCGATCGCGTCGGGCTGTGATTCCCGTGATACATTTTTGGGTTAAGGCAGATAGGGTATTGCCAAGAATTTCAATACTGTGAATCAGATTATAGGCAATCAGCGGCATCATCACATTCAACTCCAATTGACCCGCTTGAGCCGCTAGAGCGATCGCGCTGTCATACCCCATCACCTGAAAGCATACCATAGAGGTCATTTCCGCCATCACCGGATTATATTTTCCTGGCATAATCGATGATCCCGGTTGCACGGGGGGAAGTTGAATTTCCTTGAATCCGGTTTTGGGTCCCGAATCCATTAGCCGCAAGTCATGGGAAATTTTGACCAAATCCTGTGCCAAATTGCGTAAACTGCCCGATACATTCACAAATGGTGCCATACTCTGCATCGCCGCCATGAGATGGGGGGCAGATTTGAGGGGTTGATCCACCAGTTGGGCAAGAATTTGGGCAACCTGATGGCGATAGTCGGGATGGGTGTTTAATCCCGTTCCCGTTGCACTTCCGCCTAATCCCAGTACCATTAAGTCTTCTGAGGCTCGTTCAATCCGAGTGGTATGATCGGTGAGAATTTGCGCCCACGCCCGAAAGTCTTCCCCTAGGCGCACAGGTACGGCGTCTTGGAGATGGGTTCTGCCGGATTTAACTACATCTTGGAATTCATCGCCTTTATTATCCAGGGCGGTAATCGCATCGGATAGGGCTGGATACAAGGTATGTTCTAACGCCAACAGCGCCCCGATTCTAATCGCTGTGGGGATGACATCATTGGTGGATTGTCCATAGTTGACGTGATCATTGGGACTAACCCGTTTATAGTTTCCCTTCTCATCGCCCAGGATTTCCAATGCCCGATTTGCCAGCACCTCGTTAATATTCATGTGGTGGGATGTGCCAGCACCCGCTTGGTAAACATCGACGACAAATTGATCCCGCCATTGCCCTTTGAGGATTTCGTCCGCCGCTTGGACAATCGCTTGGCTAATCTCTTGGGGAATACAGCCTAGATTACCATTCGCGATCGCGGTGGCTTTTTTGATCAGCACACAGGCGTCTATGTAGGTGGGTAAGGGTTTAATCCCGCTGATCGGAAAGTTTTCAATTGCCCGTAGGGTTTGAATCCCGTAGTAGGCGTCGCTGGGGATTTCGCGTTCCCCCATAGAATCCTGTTCGATTCGATATCCGGCACTGGATTGATCGCTCATAAGTCACTCAAAACTGAACACTCTCTCACGTAGGCGGGGTGGGTTTTGAGAAAACTTTATCATTAATTTCCTATTCCTGCCCCTACTTAGGGCGGGCTGAATGAATATATAAGGTATACCAGACAATACTTTCAGGCATTTTCGACTGAACAAGTGCCTAAGCAAGATCCCCGACTTCTCCAAGAAGTCGGGGATCTGTCTATGTACCTCACGATAACGCCGCTAATTTAATTTGAGCGATATTCACATAATTGTAAGTTCCTGAATGTCCCCCATTACCTCCTGTATAGTTGGCATTATGGGCAAAACTTGACATGTTAATGGCTTGCTCATCGCCAAAAATCTTGATTTCGTAATTCTGGTTAGCGATTAAGTCTACTTGAGTAAAAATGACAGAAGACTCTAACCAACGATCCCAACTGCCAAGATGGGGCATGATTAGATAACCATCTGCCACCACTTGATTAGTTTGTAAATTCGTCATTTGCAAATGTTTAACCCCACAAGTGATCCCTGTATTGATCGAGCCGGCGCCATTTCCGGCAACCACCTGAATCGCGTGAGCGCCACTAAACTGAGCTTTAATCTGAACCGTAATCTGATGTTCAGGTTCGCCCCAATTTTCAAAATGTTGTCTACCATGGCGTTCAGAAAGTTGACCCCCGATCGCGGAAAATTGGTCAGCGTTAATAGAATAAATACGATGATTATTAGCCCCCCAATAACAGCAGGGATGAGAACGTTGAGATATTGTGCCTGTGTTGGTGTAAATCGTTTCCAGATTATAACAATAGCTAGGCGATCGCCTTCCCTCACTATTTTGATCTCGCCAAGTTGTCAGATGACCGGAGAGTCCCCTAGCCACTAATTGTCCATCTCGATAAATATTAACCGTAACTTCATCTGGATTTTCGCCATTCAGATTAAATTTAATCTCTAATTGGTTCTCTATAGCCGTGATAGATTCAATGATCGGGAATCGAGGTGCAAACCTATATCTATAATCTTCTAGGTTACTAATGATATTAATCGGATGATGTTTTGAATATGCTGCGACTAAATCCACCTCGATGACATTACTTTTATCAAGCATTGCATCCGTAATTTCAGAGGTTACTATTTGTCCATTGAGACGAATCTCTCCAACTGGATAAGCACCCTCCATCTGTTCATTCACAGGGGGTAAATTAACAGTAATATTCAGTTTATGGGATTTATAGGCAAACTCATTGAGAACTAACTTAGTTGACTTAGGTAAAAGAGAGTTACGAAATTCACGGGTGATATAAGGAGCAATATGTATCCCTGAATCTGTCCAAGAGAGTCCAAAAATAATGTCATGGATCATCGACAGATAACCGGCTACTGACCATAATTGGCGGGGTGAATTTACGGGAGGTTCTTTGGGTTCAGTCTCTAGTTCAACCCTTCCACTTACAGCATCAAAGTTTTCCATGTTCGATAAACTCAAAGCTGCACCGCGAATTAAGGAACTCATTCCCAGAGTGACAACTTGAGCATTGCCGACCTTTTTAGCTGCCCTCAGCCAATAGGCAGTAACAAAGGGCCAAATGGCTTGGTTATGATAAATGAGCGTATCCTTTTGTTGCGGAAAAATAACCGCAGCCCCTTTGGGGAAATGGGGATAATTAGAAACAATTTGAGCGGCTTGCGTGTCCTCAGCGATATCCAGTAAAATAGCCAAAGCATTGCCTAATAAATCATATTGATGAGCAGCACCTGGAGCAAAGGTTGTCGTGATAAAGGTAGAATAGAGTTTGGAGTCTGGTAAATAGAGGTGAGTGCGGATGGCTTGACCTAAATCCTGCGCCCATTGGCTGTATTTTATTTGTTCAGAATTATGACCAAATTCTCCAGCCAGAGACGCCGCCAACTGTAAGGCATTAAAGTGACAGCAATTCGTCGAAAGGGCTTTGGACATACCAATTTTTACCGGATCTTCAGCCACCCAGCCAGGATAACTTTGTTCTCGCCAATCTAAGAATGACTGTTCTCCGCGATAAAGCCCATCTTGGCAATCAAAAATGACGTGGCGATCCTGTTCAATTGTATTTTTGAGTGCTTCATAAGCACAACGGGCAAAGTCTTTCCGTGTCTTACTTTGAAGTTGTTGCAATAAAGCCTGACAACCAAACGACCAAACCACGCGATCGCTTGATATGGGATAACTACCTCCTGTACCCGTATCTTGTATAATTTGCTGATTACCCCCTGCTCGAATTTCAGAGAGTTTAAAGTCCAACGAATTTAAACAGCGAATGGGATCAATCGTAGCTAAACTCAGATGCACCGCATAGGAAATATCTCGTGTCCAAATATAAGTCCAGAATAAGCCTGTCTCAAAATAGCCGCCTTCAGGTGCAGGAATCTCTTGTCCATTACAATAGGCACTATCTTTAATCTCAGACACTGAACATTGACGAACTTCTTCTATGGCTAGAGCGTAAAGTGCATCAAACCAGGTATGATTGCTATGTAGGGTAGGATAATCCTTTGATTCGACAATTTGCCTGGGGTTGACTAAATAGTCTTGATAACTTCGACGTTGATCATTATCATTAAATTTAGTTTGTAATGGAGCATTTGTTTGTATATAAAATGCTCTTGTTTTTCCTGTATAAGCAACTGTAAATATTGCTTTATAAGAACTATTTTTTTCTCCTAATACTTCTAGTCTATCAGTTCCTTTAGACAATAAAAGTGACAGATTTTTCATCTCATAAAACCTTATTAGCGGAGTTGTAGTCTTCTACAGGAGGGACTTCAGATTAAGTAGGTTGGTGGAAATAAACCTACCTCTATTACCACAGACAGATCCCCGACTTCTTGGGAGTTGTCGGGGATCTCGCTTATGTACCTCATCAACCTACCAAATCGGCTGTAAATTCTGTACATAACCCTCAAACCCTTACATAAAACTAAGGACAAATGACAAATGACGATCTCAGCCGTTAACGTTTATTGTCCCTACCAACTTAAACAATTATTCCCCTTGCGGCTGCGGTGACGTGGGTGCGCCAGAATTGGGTGGAACAGAACCACCAGGATTGATGGGGAATTGTCCCGGAGACGGGGATAAACCCCCTGGATTCGGTTGGGGTAATCCAAATTGAGATTGACCCGGAATCCCTGGAAATGGAGGCGGCAAATTAGGATTAAATGTGCCATCAGGATTCATTGGCAGTTGTCCAGGATTGGGGTTAAATTCGGGGACTCCAGTTGGCGGAGACATGGGATTCGTTCCCGGAAATTGCGGCGATTGTCCGGGTGAATTAGCTAGCGCCACGCGATCGCCCCCGACTTCCCGCAGCAAATCTAAGACTTGCACAACTTCGTTATACATGGCGTTGGGGGAAGCGTAGAGGACAAACACGCCACTGGGGTTTTGTTGCTTGTAAGCTTGGAGTTGTTGAATAAACTTCTCTTGAGTGATCATCTCCTCTTTTTCCACATACACTTGCCCCAATTCATTTAGACTGATCATCAGAATTTGTCGTCCCTGGGCGGTTCCGGTACTGGCTTTGGGTAAATCCACATTAATGGCTTGTTGGCGCGATAGCCCCACGGCTGCCAGGATAAAGAAGGTCAAGATACAGAAGATAACATCAATGAGCGGTACGATCTCGATGCGAACTTCTTCCGTGGGGGAATCCATCCGCAAGTTTAAGGGGCGGGGTAATGGGGGAACAAAAGCGGCGCGTTGTTTTTTGGTTCGCGGCTGGGGTGACTGGCGTAGTGTTGTCATTATTTAAAGGTCAAAATCGGGCAAACTGTACGGGTTGATGATGTCTGCTTTGGTATCTGTGAGAAATGGGCATTGATTGCCAAGCTGCACTCAGGATATCAAGACAATCAGAGTTTTAATTTTCTGGCTTTCCTGGGGGGTTGGGGACAGCCGTGCGATCGCTTTCCGAGACTTGAGACTGATCTGGGTCAACGTTATCATCTGGGTTGGTTTTAGTATTGGCGACAGGAGTGCGATCAGTTTCTTGAACTGGAGACTGGTCTGAAGCCACGTTATTGTCTAGGGTAGCCTTAGCCTTGGTGACGGGAGTGCGATCGTCCGGCTTTGGCTGGGATTGAGGTTTTGGGGGTGGAGTGCGATCGTGTTTGGGAGCTTCAAAACTCTCTGGGTAAACGTTAACGTGATTCTCTGGGAGGGTATCGTTCAGCATTTGATCACTATCCTCAGCCTGTAACCAATCTTGGCGATACAGCAATTCCAACTCTGTCCCCGCTTTGCGGAATATTTTGACTTGGTTAAACCAAAAGGCTTGAAACAGTCGATAAAATGCCAAACTGGTAATTGCAATAATCAGTCCTGTCGCCGTACTAATCAGGGCTTCCCCGATTCCCAACGTTACCCCAGCGGTGGAAGCTGTACCCAGTTGATCAATAGTAATAGAGCCTAAGGAGTTGATTAAACCGAGTACCGTCCCCAGTAACCCTAACAGCGGAGACAAGGCAATCACGGCTTCTAATAGTTTATCGCCGCGCCGCATCGCCGCTAACTCATCATCAGCCGCCCCCTCTAAAGCCAAGCGGAATAATTCCGGTTCGGGGCTAATCAGGCGTAAGGGAGCATATAAATATCGTCCCACGGGTTGTCGCCGTGATTTCAGCGCGATTTCTCTAGCCACCTGCCAGTTTTGAGTGGCTGCATCCAGCACCCGATTGACGACTTCCTCTTGTTTCAATAGAATTCCCCCCCAAAACCACAGGCGTTCAAAAATTGTCCCCACAGCCAGGATCGAAAGTCCTAACAGGGGCCATATAGCGATTCCGCCCTTTTCAATAATCGCAACAATATCCATATCCATTCTCAACCTCCCTTGATTGCTTAGTATAGTAGTCCCTGCTAAAATGCAAGCCACTCCAATTCTAGGGATTTCTCGCCGCTTGCAAACCCGCATTTCTCACAAGAAGCGCGATCGCAAATCACAAAAACCTTGCCAGACAAGGATTTAAGCCCATTTATTCCCCCCAGCCGCACACAACAGTGTGTTGCACCTTCAAGCCTCTGAATAATCATGCTCCTCAACCTAATAAAAAAAGCAAATTGATGCTCATATTTTTGGAATATAGCTTTAGTAAAAAGAATTAAGCTGTTCGGCATTTAAATTGGGACACCTAAAACCTTGAAAGGCAACAGAAAACAGGCAACAGGGAATACACAATTTAAGTGCGTTTTAGCCTAATTAGCGTAAAGTTTACGCTAATTAATTTTTCTTGATGAACTCAAATAGGATTTGAACAATTAAATTGAGAATAAAATTCATAAAACCTGATATAATTTAGTTATAGAGAAAGCCAAATAGTTTGATTTATGATTGCTAACTTATCTCAAAGGAATGACCATCCGCTCAACTTTGGGAAAAAGAAAGGGAAAGAAATCCTGGCTAACTTTAACGGGGGTCAAATCAGCTCCGATGCAGGAATAGTTTGGTTAGCAGAGTTAGATAAAAAACTAAGAATTACAGCAAGATTTGCAGGATGTTTTCAAGACCATCGGCATTTATCTTATTTAAATTATTCAGTTCATCAATTACTCGCTCAAAGAGTTTATGGCATTGCTTTAGGTTATGAAGATGTCAATGACCATGACCAATTACGCTATGACCCTGCCTTGGCAATAGCTTTAGAAAAGCTCAATTTTTATGACTCACCATCAGCCATTTTAGCTGGGAAGAGTACCTTAAATCGGCTTGAATATTGTCCGGAAACAATCCTTCAACAACAAGAGTCCCGCTATCATCGCATTGAAGCTAACCCGGAAGAAATCAAGAAAGCCTTCGTAGACATTTTTTTAGAGTCTTATCAAACCCCTCCTCAACAAATCATTTTAGACATGGATGTGACTGATGACCAAGTGCATGGACATCAAGAGGGAGCATTTTTTAATGCTTATTATAAAGGAGTTTGCTATGCACCTTTATATATCTTCTGTGGGCATCATTTATTAGTGGCACGATTACGTCCTTCTAATGTAGACCCAGCCGAAGGAGCATTGGAAGAACTACAGAGAATCATTAGTTTAATTCGAGAGAAATGGCATAATACGCAGATAATAGTGCGAGGCGATAGTGCTTATGCTCGTGAAAAAATTATGAACTTTTGTGAAGAGAAAGAAGGGGGAAATTATGTGATAGCAATGGCAACAAATAGCCAATTGAAGTTACGAGCAACGAATCTTATTGAAAAAGCAAAGAACGAATACGAAGAGAAGTTATTGCCAGTCACTAAATTGATGGATAGTCTTTTCTCTAAGGATGAAGACTTAGAAGAGGTGAGAAAGTTAGTTCCCAACGCGACTTGGTTTCGCTCTATCTACTATCAAACTGAAAAGTCATGGAGTCGTCAAAGACGAGTGGTAACAAAAGTGGTTTATGGGAGTGAAGGGTTAGAGTTTCGTCATGTCGTCACATCTTTACCTCCTTCTCAAATTACGCCTTCTCAACTTTATACTAAACAATATTGTCCGAGAGGGGAAATGGAAAATCGGATTAAAGAACAACAGTTAGACTTATTTGCTGACCGAACTTCCACTCAGACCTTTCAAAGTAATCAACTCCGCCTGTGGTTATCTTCAATAGCTTATGTTTTGATGCAAGCTTTTCGTTATCACGGTTTGAGAAAAACTCCTTTGTCCAAAGCAACTGTCGGAACAATTCGCCTCAATTTTATTAAATTAGGAGCGAGAATTACGGTTAGTGTGAGAAGGATTGTTATTACCATATCCAGTTCTTGTCCTTATCAAGAGATTTTAGCTATTGCTCATTCCAGAATTCAAGCTATTCCCAATACTTCTTAATTTTTCGGCTTCCATAACAACTCAATGATTTTTGAGGTGACTGAATCTTTTTTCAGTCGGTTTTGTCGTGGAAACTTGGCGTCAGCAACTTAATTTTAGTGGAAAAAACAGGTAAGGATTGGCAATTTAAGGATAATTTTGTTTGATAAATTGGAATTTTTACATTCTTCTTTAAAAAGCTCAACTTTTAAGCGGCAAATTGACTTATAGAATTAGTTGGTGAGAAATGCGGGAAACACGATTGCTTCTGCTAGTGGGGATAAAACAGTGAGGTTGTGGAATTTAGAGGATTTAACGCTAGATGCACTCATGCAGGAGGCTTGTGCTTGGGTTGAGGATTATCTAGAATACAACGCCCCAGAGAGTGATCAGGCTTTGTGTGATGAGGTTAAACAGTAACCAAGCGCGATTCCCCTCATCCCCAGCAAATCCCAGTCGCATCAAACTCTCCCCCTCACGTCAATAGGTGTAAGTTCTGCACCTGAACAGGTGGGTTATCCCCCCAGTGATTCCGGGATGAATTTGGCAAGATGAAAAGTAGCTGTCGGGGAATACTGATGAATAATTTTTCAATCCAATCCATATATAACTGGTATCGTAACGCGGTTCGCAATCCTAAATACCGTTGGTGGATAGTTTTAGGTACTATCCTTTACGTGTTTAGTCCCATTGATATCGCCCCAGATTTGATTCCGATTGTCGGGCAAATTGATGATGTTGTCGTGCTGACACTGCTGGTGTCTGAGATGTCGCAGTGGTTGATTGATTTGGCTAAATCTCGCCAAGCGGGAGTCGTCACGGAAGAAACCAGTACCGCACCGGAAGCGACGGTGGATGTGAAATCTGTCTCTGTCGAAGAGCCAATTCTGTAGAGACGTGTCCGGCTTGTAGTAGGAACCCCCTTTTGCCAGGGCGATTGAAATCGCAGCTACACAAACAAAGTCCGCCTGCGCGGACTGGGTTATAGAGGGGGTAGCCAACCGGGATTTGGTATGATACAGCGCTTTTCAAGTAAGTGAGGTAAGCTGTCATGCATTTAAATTGGGTATTAGTAGCGAGCAAGATGCAAAGCCTTCGGCATGGCTTCGCTAAACGCACTACAAGGCTTTCGCCGTTATTGATATTAAGGTTTAAATGCCGAACAGCTTACACAGACAGATCCCCGACTTCTTGAAGAAGTAGGGGATTTTGCTTAGAGACTGTACCTCATCAACCACCAAATCTGCTGTATATTCTCGTAGCAAGTCCTAATTTTTAGTTATAGCACTACGCACACACGTTAGGACAAAATCAAGAAAAATTAAAATCGCTCAATCCCTTTTCAGGTAAGCTTTTGTCTTCACTATTGCCTATTGCCTATTGCCTATTGCCTAGCGCGTAGCGCTATAGGGCTTGCTGCAAAACTCCAAAACCCTTATCTATCAAGGCTTTGAGTAGCATGGACATTGGCTCATCTTCAAGAACATAAGGTAAAACCCTTTCATACCCTTGCACCACTATCAGGGAAAATGTATCATTGCTCCCCCTGCTCCCCCGGCTTCCCCGGCTTCCCCTGCTCCCTACCCCACTACAAGACTTATTCAGCAACCCCTAGTTATTTCGATGCCCTGTTTCTCGCAAGAGTCTATCTGCCCAAACCGCATCGTTTTCCGGCAATGATGGAACGGGTTCTTGATTATAAGCGATCGCTAAATTATATCTGGCACGTTCATATACACCATTCAATAACGTTTGTAAATCCACCAGAGGTTCTGTATCCTCTGACTGTAACGGTAATCGAAACGAGGGAATCACATCTCGCACGCTAAAAGCATACAATTGAGCCAGAGGGCGGCAATCGCCTCGACTCACCACAATTCGATAATCTGAAAGAGGGACTTCGCCTAAAAATACCATCGGCTTTCCTCCTCGAAGTAAATCAATTTCGACGAGATGAGCAGTCGTCGCTAATACTTTTTTGCGCTTCCGTTCGTAAGCTTTTCTCCCCTCACCTGCACGTTTATTCTTAGGCGATAGAAGTTCAATCACTGTCACAACATAATTGGTGGCGATTTCGCGAATTTCTAAATAACTTTCTTTGATAGGCTCGGGTACAGGCATTGTCACCGTTACAGCTTCAGATGTCGAGGAAAAGGTTACTGTTGATGCCGTTGGTTTAGTATTCTTCTGTTGAGAAAATACAGACACATCAGGAAGTCCTACCAAAACTGAATCTGACGCATCACTTAAATAGGTGCGCTGCTCAATTGCCACCCGATATTGTGGCGGAATTTGCGAGGCTAAGGAGTCGGCAAGGTTGACGATTAAGCGATTATGTACTTCTGGCCAAAATGCCGGATTTTCTAAATAAGGATTCATGCCGGGAAAGGGAGAAGCCATAGAACAGTCCTTGAGCCAAGATGGATTAAATACTATATTAGATTAGGTTTGTAGTAAGGGAACCTTAGCCTTGAGATTGATTAACTTGTGCGTTTGTTGTCAGCGTTCAAGTTGTTAACCGCTACAATGATGGAATTGACCTTACCATTGAATCGGACGCATGTTGGTCATTGGTGCCAACTTAAGGTGAAAACCAATACAGGGGGAGCATTTCACCCTCATCCCCTAACCCCTTCTCCCTTGAAGGGAGAAGGGGAACTATCACACGCCATTATTAACGTTGACAGTTAATGTTTTGCTGACTGATTTCTTTGCTAAGACAAGCGGCACTTGGATTAATGTGATAACGGTAGCGATTGGTACAACAATCGGGTTGTTACTGAAGCACCGTTTACCTAAACCCATGCAACAAATTATCACCCAAGGAGTAGGACTTCTTACCCTATTTCTGGGTGTTACCATGGCGGCGAGTATGACTCAGGTGCAAGCAGGGCGCATTGATGGTGTGGTGTTGGCGCTGATTAGTATTGTGTTGGGCGGATTACTGGGAGAATGGTGGCAAATTGAAGCTAGATTGCAATCGGTGGGACATTGGCTGAAGACTCGATTTCGCGGAAGTGGTGCGTTCACGGAAGGATTTGTGGCGGCTAGCTTATTATTTTGTGTCGGTCCAATGACGTTGCTAGGGAGTCTGAATAATGGTTTGACGGGTGACGATACCTTGCTGACACTCAAAGCCGTGATGGATGGAATCGCCGCGATCGCACTTTCGAGTAGTTTTGGGATTGGTGTCGGTTTTTCGATTATTGTGATTCTCGTCTATCAGGGCGGAATTTCTCTGGTGGCGGGAGTCTTGGCGCAAGCAATCCCTGATCCCGCCACTGATCCCCGCATTCTCTTGATTACCGGAGTGGGGGGATTAATGATTTTGGGGACGGGAATCAACCTGTTACAGTTGACCCACATCCGTGTTGCGTCCTTTTTACCCGCGTTGATAGCCGCTCCGTTAATTTATCACGTCGCTAGGTTGATTTAGCTGCACCTCTGGCTTGCTTCACCATGTCAATTAACGTGTGATGGGCGTCTTCAGAGTCTTTGAGGGTGTGATCAAATTCAATGCGTAAGGGAACCGACTCACCCTGATGTTGGGCGATTAAATTCATTCCTGTCGCATCAATGGACTGCATTTGAGCCGACTCAGTATCGGGAGAGTTCCCGAAGGTACGGGCGTAAAGCGCGATCGCGTCAGCATGATCCTCGTTCATGTGCTTACAGATGCGATCGCTGACTTGTTGGGTAAACTGTTCAGACATAACTCCTACTTGTAATACGGGATAGTTGTATTGTTTCTCAAACTTGGGTGTTGCTGCAATTGGGACATTTCACGAAGTCCGAGAATTGCGGGGATGTCCAGGATGTCGGGAAGCACGAAATTGTTTGAAACTCCTGCTCAAAATCCAGACGCTGATTAATTCTAATAATACTCCAAAACTCAACGTTAGTATCCGTAGCGGTTGAATAGATTTTTGTTGGGTTTCTCCCTTATAGAATCCTATGGGTTGATTGATTAATTGATTTTTTATTTCTTTAAGGCTAAATGTCCAGGATTGCTCATCGGCTAACACTGTCACTTCATCAGCACGACAATCAATGGATTGAATAGAGGGGTAGGCATAAGCATAAAAAATCTGTTTTTCTCCAAGAAATTTACCATAATCAAAAGTAACGGAGTACCAATAAGCAACCGTTGCACCTCCATTTCCCTGATATAAACGAATGATTGCTTCTGTCGATGGAATTTGACATTGCATCATTAATGTTTCAAATTGAGGATTGCCCCATACATTGCGGTCTGGCAATAGTAGCTTAACGCCCCAAATGGCTAAAAGCAGGGCGAGAATACATTGAATCAAAGCTGTAACTTTAATTGTCCCCATCTATTAACTCTGAACTCCTCCTAAGCAAATCCTGAACAGACACCTGACAATCGGGAAATGCCAAAGGAGCAATTAAATCCGACTCAGCCAACACCACCTGGTTTCTATAACTCTCCATCCCTGGCTCCCGAAACACGTATAATTGCCGAGAATTAACATCCAAAATCCAATACTCTCTTACACCTGATCGCGCATAAGCTGGTGCTTTTAATTCCCTGTCGCGTTTCAATGTGCGGTCAGAAACTTCAATTAATAGATAAATTTCCTCCGGTGTGGGATGATGGTCTTCATAATCTAATGGATCAGGTTGCACCACCGCCACATCAGGTTCGGGTTCTGAATCATCGCTCAACCGTACTGGGTCTTGAAACCGCAGCAACACCTGATTTCCCAACCGTCTCTCCAGTAGTCGTTTAATCCGGGTAATTGCCGCACTATGAAACGTACCCTTAGCCGCCATTTGATAAAGCTGTCCTTCAATTAACTCTACCTGTTCATCCGGTGTCAGAATACCTGTCTCCACCATGCGGTGGTAATCCTGCACGCTTAAGCGTCGAATCTCTACAGCAACTGTCATCGTTCGTAACCTAATCCCTTGTCTTTATTCTGCTTTATCCATCTTTCCCACAACATCAGTCCATTGTTGAATCACAGCTTGTAGTTCAGTGGGCAATGTTTCAACATTAGACTGGATATACTCAACAGTGCCATAACGGGCGGTGAATGTAACCCTGGGCGCTTCATCATCATCTGACACGGGTGGCTGATAGCGAATCCCGTCGAAATGGGAAAAGTTGGACTTCTCAAGCTGACGCAACAGCGCTTGCATTTGCGATTGACGAACCGTTTTAGTTTCCTGATTCATCACCTCGCCATCACGCTCTTGAATATAAATCAAGCGTTCATCATTCTCCAACATCAATGTTTCTCGCTCACCCGACTCGTGGCTGATCATGCTTTGGAAGACTGTTTCGTCGCCCAGCATACGGGGATTCACCATGGGAATGAACCTGGGAACGGCACCACGACTACTGGCGGTTTCATTGAGGCGAATCGTATTACCAGAGTTATCCGTGTGATAAATCCAATATTGAACACCGTCACTGATGACAGCACGCCAGCCTAGAATAGCAATCTCAGTACAGAGTTGATTGGGATCAGCAAGTCCATAGCAGCCATTCCAAGTTTGGGGATCAGCATCGATAATTCCTAAACTTTCAGAGGGTTTCAATCCACTGGATCGGGCGGTTTCAAAGATGCGATCGCGGATTGACGGCGGCAAATTGTTTTCCAGGGTAGAGAGGCGAATCTGATCGCCTGACAAATCGGTTCGATAAAAATAACGTTTGTCGCTTTGAGTATCAATCACCTCAACTTGCCAACCTTCTGTTAGCGCAGCTAGGCATGATTCAGCCGGTCCCCCTAGCCCTAAGCAGCCGTCTGACCAGGTTTCGCGGCTGTGGCGACCAATTTCTAGTTGATCAACAGTAACATTCAGGCGATCGGCAAGGGCAACTTGGACTTGATTACTAATAGTGTCTGGCAATGGCTGATCAGGAGTTTCTGCTACTGTTGTCGTGTCTGGGCTATTAGCCGGAGTAGAAACGGGTTGAGGATTTGTTGAGCAAGACAACAAAAGAACTGTACTGAGCAACGAAAATGTAATGCGATGAATCATCTGGAGCGGTTAAAAGTCAAGACAGTTTCAATCTAGCGTCCAGAATCTCTTACTCCCCTCTCCCCGGCGTGGGAGAGGGGCTGGGGGTGAGGGGTTGAGCTTAAGTTGACACGGATGACCGACGTGCGCCCCTACAATGCTAATCCACCATTTTAGCTGTGCCACGCCACTACTTACCAATGCAGTTGACTCAAAATATACCGTAAACGGTCATAATCATCCTTGAGTAAAACACTTAAGGTTCGCCCTGCTTGCACTAACCAGTCGCGATCGCCCTTACGGATTTGATAGATTTCTCGGATTGCTGCCGCCGTTAACGCTTCCACTGGCGCTCCAGTCACTAAGAGAAGGGTGCGTAAAAAATCCAATTGTTCACTAAAATGAACAATCTCGTCGGGTTGACATTGATAGACAGCTTGATGAATTTGCGGCGGACGAGGAGGCAAATATTGATAAGCTCGTCCTCTAGGGGGTTGGTCACCATTATGTCCCTCCCCAGGCGGTATAAACCCAACAATCGCCGCCCGAAACTCCGTTTTCAGCATGGCAAAAATCTGCGGTTGTTGCTCTCGCAATTCTGCCAGTGACAATCCCAACGCGACAGCCCGGTGAACTGAATCAATCGGGCTAGTTGTGGCATGGTAAACAACTGCCATAACCTGATTTCCCGATTCTTCATCAACGGATTTGACCCAACTGCCAAAAGGTGGCATGACAGGAAAACTCAAATCTTCTGGCTCTAGGCATTGTGCCAGAAATTCTGTCGTTGCCGTTTCTATGACTTCCGCAATGTGATTATCAGGGCGTTCTCCAGCCGTAAACTGGGGTAAAGGAAGACGCATAGTTTAGTCCTTTGTCATTCGTCATTTGTCATTCGTCATTTGTCATTCGTCATTCGTCATTTGTCATTTGTTACAAAATCTGCTGCTGTATTGGCTATTTCTTTTATAGATAGATTTAATGAAACGTGAACAGACAAGAAGATTAGACAGGAAACAGAGATAATAAAAACCGTCTTTTTCCCGTGTTTAAAATAATCTATTCTGGTTCACGAATCATTTCGGTTCGCTCTAACTGGTCACAGGTTACAAGTCCTGTTTATTTTTTGCCTTTAGGGTTCACTTCTTCGAGTTCCGATAAATTGAACGTGACAATTTTATCCCAGTTGCCGCCTTCAAACAGCACACCTGCTTTTCCATCACCGATACGCTGGACTATCCCTTCAAATTTGTAGTAAGTGTCATCGCCGTTGATAACGCGCACAATTGAGCCAGGAAGAATCATCAATTTTTACCCCTAAATCTCTATCTCTTCAGCTTACTATAATGTGCTAGTTGATAGTTTAGCTAATTTGTCCTCAAACCTTACGCAGCTAAACCCTATATATTGAGCAAGGTGCGTTACGCTACGCTAACACACCCTACATATAGAGCATTTGCCTAAGTCCTACCCTTACAAAGGACAAATGACAAATGACCAATGACCAATGACCAATGACCCATGACCCATGACTAAAACTTCAATCGGTGTCGGTGATTGGCAACCGATTCCACTAATCCAATCGCTAAAAAATTTGCTAGTAATGCCGATCGCCCGTAACTTAACAACGGTAGTGGAATCCCGGTAATCGGGGCTAAACCAATATTCATGCCGATGTTGATCACCGTTTGAAACACAATCATCGATAGGACACCAATTGCCAATAGTGAGCCAAAGTTATCCTTAGCATTTTGGGCAATAATCACTAACCGTAAACAAAATAGCCAAAAGGTAAATAGGACAAGCAAACAACCAATAAATCCGAGTTCTTCGCCAATGGCAGAAAAGATAAAGTCGGTATGCTGTTCCGGAATAAAGTGGAGTTGAGTTTGCGTCCCCTGATACAGTCCTCTTCCCGTGAGTTGACCTGCGCCAATGGCAATTCGAGACTGAATCAAGTGATATCCGCCGCCTAAGGGATCTTTATCCGGATCTAAAAAAAGAAGCAATCGATCTTTTTGATAATCTTGAAGTAATCCCCACAGCAAGTTTCCTAATCCCCCCGAAATCACATTGGCAACCAATGCTCCAATCCCACCAAAGAAAGACCACGGTAAAGTCCGCCAACCAATCAGCATCATCGCTCCTACCCAGACAAACCATCCGGGCAAAAATACATTGAACATGATCGCGGAAACGATGGGAGACACGAATAGGATGAGCCATCCGGGATTAGCATTTCCCCAATAGAGCATTCCCATCGTAATCGCACCAAACACCAATGAAGTTCCCAAGTTTGGCTCTAAAAATACAAATAGCCAGGGAACTGCCGCAATGGCTAAGACGCGAAATACCGCATTTAACGTTGAAGCTGGTTGCCAGTGGATAATCGCGGCGAGGGTGATAATCAAGCCAATTTTGGCAAATTCCGAGGGTTGAACGTGAAAACCTAGGATATTCAGCCATCGTTGTGCGCCATTTGCCGTCGTCCCCATAATCATCACCGCAAACAACGCGATATTCGTCACCGCATAAACCATCCAATGCCATTGGAGTAAAATTTCATAACGCGATCGCGCAATGAGTAGACACAGCGTTAAACCAATACCCCCAATGATCCAGTGCCACCACCAATCAGTTAGCCCCTCATTCATTTCGGCGCTGCGAATCATTACGCCACCGAGGAAGGTGAGACTTATGGTAACAAATAATAGCTGCCAGTCTAGTTCCTGCCATCGGCTCAGGAACATAAGCCAGCGCATTTGGGTACGGGACAATGACTTTTGGAACATAATCGTTGGGGAATGCGATTGACGTTTCTAGCAATTAGCGCTCTGAAGATGCCCTGTTCAGGAATTTTTCCAAACTATTTTGGATAATCCCTGATCAAATCCTAGGCTAGTTTAAAATAAGGATGGATAGGGAAGAATGTATTATAGTTTAACCCTATAATTCCTTTTTCCCCGTCTTCTCCTAGGGTTTCTAATCAGCATTCAATGGCGGCTTAGGGCAGCAACAGACACTTTTGCCGCAATCGCCTTGGCGATCGCGATCAGCGCTTGAGCTGATGCCGACTCCGGTTCAGCCACAACAATGGGTAAACCGCGATCGCCCCCTTGCCGCAGGTTAATTTCTAGGGGAATACATCCCAGCAAAGGTATCTCTAATTCCTGAGCGGTTTTTTCACCGCCACCCGACCCGAACAGATCATACTGGCGATCAGGCAGATCCGGTGGAATAAAATAACTCATGTTTTCAACAATGCCCAATACCGGAACTCCTAATTGCTGGAACATCTTCAAACCGCGCCGGGAGTCCAAGAGAGCTACATTTTGCGGCGTTGTCACAATAATCGCCCCCGCCATAGGTACAGCTTGGGCTAAAGTCAACTGAGCATCTCCGGTTCCCGGTGGCATATCCACAATCAGATAATCCAGTTCTCCCCAATTCACCTGGTACAGAAACTGGCGAATAATACCATTTAACATTGGTCCGCGCCAAATTACGGGCTGATCGGGATCAATCAGAAATGCCATCGACACCAATTTAATGCCATGGTTAAAGGCAGGTTCGAGTACCTCTCCTTGAGAACCCTGTTGCACCATCACCTTGGCATCCGCTAATCCAAGCATCGCGGCGGTATTAGGTCCATAAATATCAGCATCAATCAGACCCACCTTGGCTCCCGTCTGGGCGAGGGCAACTGCCACATTCACCGCCACGGTACTTTTGCCCACACCGCCCTTCCCACTGGAAATCGCGACTAGATTTTTCACGCCATCAATCCCTTGGCGATCGGGTAACGATTGCTGCTGCGGTGTCTCTGCTGTCACATCCACCACAACCTCTTCCACATCCGGAAGCTGCTTCACCGCCTTTTGGCAATCCTCCACAATAAACTCTCGCAACGGACAGGCTGGTGTGGTTAACACCAGTGTAAAGCTAACCGTCCCGCCGTCGATTTTCACGTTGCGGATCATATTCAATTCCACCAAACTCTTTTGGAGTTCAGGGTCTTGCACGGGGCGTAGTACGTCTAAAACTGAATGGGTATCAACCATAATTAGGACAAGTTCCTAGGGTGACAATGTGCTGGGACAAACATCTTCATCAATCTTAATAGGTTACGGCTGATTGCTCATTCGTTATTTGTCATTCGTCATTTATTCGCTTCCTATCTTCGCCAACTCCCCCAGCTTCCAGACGTGCCATGGCACGTCTCTACATTGCTTCCCCAACTCCCCCAGCTTCCCATCACCCTCTAAATAACCACTCCCTGTTCTGCCGCTTGAGCTAATTCAGCCGCGACACGGGCAGCGTAGGGACGAATAAACCACCATAGTAAAGGAGATAGCCATCCCCGCATTGTCACCGAAAAGGATACATACGTCCCGCACAAACCTGACTCCACTCGATACGTCACTCGATTTTCCACCCCCGGAATTGCCAACATTCGGACGCTGATTAATTCACCCGGCAATACCCGTTCGACAAAAACTCGCACTGGAATCGGAATCAAGCGCGTTACCACCTGGTAAATCAAGCCAGGTTTCGGGATTAAGCCTCTAGGGGCATTGGTACTACAGAGCAAAGGATTCCAGGAAACATCTGCCAAATTGATTAATTTTTGCCAAAGAACATCCACCGGAGCATTACTGAGGGCGCGATAAGTCCGAAAGAGGGAAAATTTGAACCAAAGCCCCTCTTGACCAGCAATTAACTTAAAAGAAAAATTTAGGATCACAACACGCCTCCTGTCGCGACGCTTCAGCAATGTTTATCTTACATTCGGCAAGCCACGGTTCTGATGAATATAAAACCAATGACGCCTTTCCCTGTTGGCACAATTGTGGTGGATGGCACAATCAAGTCCCCAACTCAGCACAAACCTGTAAAATATAAGCCTGGAACCCTTAAAATGCCTACTGTATTACTACTATTGAAATTATGACCGCAGCTCAGACACCGACCACAAATCCTAATCGTTCCTTACCTGCTCCTGACTCTAGGGATAGAGTGAAGCAGTTCATGCAACAGATCCAAGACACTATTTGTGAATCCTTGGCAGAACTTGATGGTGCGGGTCAGTTCCAGGAAGATTCTTGGCAGCGGGAAGAAGGAGGCGGGGGTCGTTCTCGTGTAATCCGGGATGGCGCTGTCTTTGAACAGGGGGGTGTTAATTTTTCTGAAGTATGGGGGACTCAGCTGCCGCCCTCGATTTTAACCCAACGTCCAGAAGCCGCAGGTCATGGATTCTATGCCACGGGTACATCTATGGTGCTACATCCGCGCAGTCCCTATATTCCCACGGTTCACTTAAATTATCGTTACTTTGAGGCGGGACCGGTTTGGTGGTTTGGTGGAGGAGCCGATTTAACCCCATACTACCCCTTTGCCGAAGATGCGGCTCATTTCCATAAAACCCTAAAAGCCGCCTGTGACAATCATCACTCCGAGTACTATCCCGTATTCAAGCGCTGGTGTGATGAATATTTCTATCTCAAACACCGTAAAGAAACACGAGGCGTTGGCGGACTGTTTTTTGACTATCAAGACGGAACCGGGGAATTGTATAAAGGTCCCCACCCAGAAAAAGCAGCAGCCCTCTACAGCAAGGAACTGGGGGCGGTAGAACCCCGAACCTGGGAACAACTGTTTGCCTGGGTACAGGAGTGCGGTCATTCGTTTTTGCCAGCGTATTTGCCAATTGTCGAGCGGCGGCGGGGAATGGAGTATGGCGATCGCGAACGCAATTTCCAGCTTTATCGTCGGGGTCGGTATGTCGAGTTTAACTTGGTGTATGACAGAGGAACGATCTTTGGCTTGCAAACGAACGGGCGTACCGAATCGATTCTCATGTCTCTCCCTCCCTTAGTGCGTTGGGAATATGGCTACCAACCCGAACCGAATACACCAGAGGCTGAACTGTACGAAACGTTCCTCAAACCTCAAGATTGGACAAACTGGACTCATTGAGAGTCATCTTTACCAAAATTTGGCACAAAAATAGCGTCCACTTTGTCCTGACCTCACTTGGGAATATGTACAATACAGAAGAGATTGCTAACGCAAAAACCACCCTGGCAATCCTTCTAGGGTGAGTTACACCCGATGTTAAGCCTGTGGACTGGTTAAGTGCCATCACTGCTAGGATGAAGCAGGAACCGTAGGGGCTTGGTAACCAAGCCTGTACTCCCAAGGATGTCCAGTTTTGGGGAACTTTGGGTAAGTCTTTTGTAATGGATTAAGTAGCGTAGGTTGCCCGATTAAGTTACTTGTTGTTTCAACAATTCACCCAACGCCAAAGTAACGGAATTGATACCCAAACCCTGTATGGCTCCTCTTGTGATGTCAAGGGGAGCTACTGCTGCTCAAGGAGGTCTTTAATGATTCATATTGATCAAAAAACACACACGACCAAAGATGGTACAACGGTTATTGTCTTAGCGCCAATTGGACGTCTGGACATTACCACAGCTTGGCAATTTCGCCTGAAATTACAAGAATGTATTTCCAAACTCAGCCGCCATGTGGTGGTTAATCTCAGTCAGGTTAACTTTATTGACAGTTCGGGTTTAACCTCTCTAGTCGCGGGTATGCGCGATGCGGATAAGGTTAAAGGTAGCTTTCGCATCTGTAATGTCCATCCCGAAGCCAAACTGGTGTTTGAAGTCACGATGATGGACTCCGTGTTTGAAATTTTTGAAACAGAGCAAGAAGCTTTAGAAGGTGTACCTCGGAGTATGGCAACCTGACGCAAGGGATTCATACCCAAGTTTTGATGTAGGTCGTTCACTCCCAAACAACCTGTACAGGAGAACAGTCCCGATCAAGTCAGCAACTTAACCGATTATAGTGGCAGTTCCCCAGCGAAGTCTTGGCGTTTGGTAAATCGAAATGGACCGAGTAAGGCTCCCCAAGTGGCTTTTCCGGTACTAGGGTCGATGCCTTTATCGTAGCTGCGAAATTCATCGGCTGTTACTTCAAAGCCGAGAGAGACTTGGTAAGTATTGCCCTGATAACTAAAGCGACAAGGGCGATCGCTGGCTGAAGTGGTCGTAAATTCATAATTATTGAAACCAATTTGCTGCATCTGCACGTTCAGACGGCAATCGGGTAAACCTATAATATCTTCGCGGGTAAGCTGCTGCAACAATTCGGGATGGCAACCTGCACCGCGAACGGCGTCTGGATTTTTGATCTGATAATACTGTACCTGTAACCCCGTGGAGGATTGGTCACTTTGACACAGCCGCAGAATCCGTTGACGGTAGGGGCGATCGAGGTTAGTAATCGGCGCTTGTTCGGCAAAGAGGGTGAGGCTATCGTCGCTAAACAAAGGAATCGGTCGTTGCCAGAGGTGTAAGTGAACATACCAGACGGGTTCAGCCAACGCCTGTTGTTGGTTGTCAAATTTACCAGCCATATAGCTTGCCAGGGTGATCAGTTCTGGCGGTAGAGTCATGAGTCGAGGATTAACATCAACAAACTAAATTGAGTTAGGTCAAGCCAAGAAACATTATACTAAGTGGGCTGGTGGAAATAAACTGGTAAGATGGAAGGAATGACTCGATTGAGACTCTATCCCCTAGAGTGAAACTCAAGCGAGACAATGGTAAAAAATATCCTTTATATTTTGCTCTGTGAGTAACGTTCGCACCGTCTCGGATACAAAACGGGATTTTTATAACTATCACACCCGTCCAATCAACTCGATTTACCGACGGGTGGTAGAAGAATTGATGGTCGAGATGCATTTGCTGGCGGTCAATGTGGATTTTAAGTATGATCCCATCTATGCCTTAGGTGTGGTTGCATCCTTTAATCGTTTCATGCAAGGCTATCGACCGGAACGCGATAAAGAATCCATTTTTAACGCCCTTTGTCAGGCAGTGGGAGGTCATCCGCAACAGTATCAGGATGATGCTGAAAAACTGAAAGCGGCATTGGGGCGTTTATCGGCGCAAGAATTGGTTGACTGGTTTGGTTCACCAACACCCCTAGAGGGGGCTGAGGATATTCATACCACGGTTGCCGCGATCGCAGATAATCCTAAGTTTAAATACTCTCGTCTGTTTGCCATTGGCTTGTATACCCTTCTGGAACAGGCAGAACCGGAGCTAGTTCAAGACGCGAAAAAGTCGATGGAAATGCTCCAGCAAATCGGTCAAACGTTGCATCTTCCCCAAGAGAAATTACAGAAAGACTTGGAGTTGTATCGCAGCAACCTGGAAAAAATGGCTCAAGCCCAGATTGTCCTTGAAGACGCGATTAAAGCCGATCGCAAAAAACGGGAACAACGGGAACAGGAGAAAAAGAATAAAGCCACGACTCCGCCCAGTGATTCCCCAGAATCGACGACAGCATCCTGAAGTTGATCAAGGGATATTGAGACCAAGTTCCGCCTGGGTAGAGACGTTCCGGCGGAACGTCTCTGTGGTTGTTTAAAGTAAAGGTTGTAGTCGTTCCATAAGCTGCTTGTCGGAGACAACCCCCTCAATCCGTTCCACCGCTTTGCCATCTTTAAAGAGTACCAAGGTGGGCAGGGCTTCAATATGATGCTCAGAGGCAATCTGGGGGTATTTGTCTGTATCAATTTTGACCACTTGTAGCTTACCCTTGAGCTGAAGACCGACTTGCTCGAGGGTCGGTGCGATCATCTGACATGGACCACACCAGGTCGCGTAAAAATCGACCAATACGGGTACATCCGATCCAGAGAGGAGTTCCTGAAAACTGGCAAACTGTTTTTTAACTGCCATAACAAAACATCATGGTGATTGGTGGTTTGGCTCGATTTTAGCTTATCTGGCGATTCATCTCGCGCTCTAATCTTCGATAGAGCGTGAGATGAATCGACAGCGAGAGGAAACTTGTTTCCTTTTTGTCCTGAATACTTGCCACAAGCATAGTATAATAACTACCACAAAGGAGGTGACAATAATTGAAGCGAAGCAAAGATACATTTAAACTGAACTATCAGTATCGGATTGTGCCAAACAAGCAACAGTTAAGCCAGCTAAAGGAATGGCTATACAAACTATGTCATATCCACAATTTGATGCTTTCAGAACGGTTTAAATGGTGGGCGTGCAATCGCTCACCTGTCAATGCTTGCCCAATTTTCGTCACTCATTTACCGGAACTGAAAGACCCACCTTCATACTATTCACAAAAACGAGCAAACCATTGGTCGCGGGAGTCCCACGGCAAACTATATAAAGGAATCCACTCCCAAGTTATTCAGGAGGCGATTAAACGGGTAGAAGATACGTTTAATCGGTACATCAAGGGGGATTTAAAAGGGAAACGGAGCGGCAAACCTCGGTTTAAATCAGTGCGGCGATACCGGACGTTTTGTATGCCGCAATTGAAGTCAGATTGCCTGAGTGTGATTGTTAACCCGTATCGGCGCAAGAACGGGGAACGTCGGCGGGATATTGCCTATATCAACTTACCCAAAGTGGGTCAGGTAAAAGTGATCTATCATCGTCCAATCCCAGACGGGTTTACGATTAAGGCGGCGCTGATCTCGCGTCGGGCAGATGGCTGGTACGTGTGTTTGACGTTGGAAGACAAAAGCGTTCCCAATTTGAAGTTACCAGAGATAGAAGCAACAGAGGAGAATTCCCTTGGATTGGACGTAGGACTCGAAAAATTCTGGACAGCATCGGATGGGGAAGTCGAGCCGATTGTTCAGCATTACCGCCGAAGTGAACAGAAGCTGGCGCGGCTTGCCAAACGTAAGGATGGAAAGCCGCATAAGTCGGCGCCACGGCGGAAACTTGCCAAAAAGATATCCAAGCATCACCAAAAGCCGGCGAGACAGCGAAAGCAATTCCATTATGAATCGGCGACGCGCTTGGGTTACCGGGATGAAAAAGTGTTCTTTGTAGAGGATATCAAACCAGGGAATCTATCCCGAAAAAATAGACCAAAACAGGATGAACAAGGAAGGTATATACCAAATGGGCAGAGTGCAAAGTCAGGTTTAAATAAATCAATTAATGATGCTGGCTGGGGTCAATTCCTGTCAATTCTTGTTTACAAAGCTGCGAAAGCTGGTAAGACAGTGGTGAAGGTAAAACCCCATGACACAAGCCAAGTATGCTCTTGTTGTAACCGCTACCACCAAAAAGATTTATCAGTTAGAATCCACGAATGTTTATGTGGATTTGTATTGGATAGAGATTGGAATGCGGCGATCAATATCAAGAGAGTTGGGCTGGGCATATTCCCAACTAGAAAACGCCGGAGGCGCCCTCGTAAGACGGCGACAAAGGAAGCTTACACTATACCTATAAGGTCAGTGTAGGAGGATGTCACTGCAAAATGCTAAGAGCTGACTTCAGTTAATGGAGAGAGAGATTTTTTATGGAAACATCACAGACATCTGCCCAACTCCGCGATCGCGTGGCGATTGTCACCGGGGCGTCACGGGGAATTGGTCGCGCTGTAGCATTGGCATTAGCCGCAGAGGGGGCAAAGGTAGTGGTTAACTACGCCAGTTCCAGTGGCGCGGCTGATGAGGTTGTCGCCAAAATTACCGAAGCAGGGGGAGAGGCGATGGCGCTTCAGGCAGATGTCTCCAAACTGGAAGAGGTGGAGACTCTGATCAAGGAAACCAAAGACAAATTTGGTCGCCTAGACGTACTGGTGAATAATGCTGGGATTACCCGCGACACCCTCTTGATGCGGATGAAACCCGACGATTGGCAGGCGGTGATTGACCTGAATCTGACGGGCGTCTTTTTATGCACGCGGGCAGCCAGTAAAATCATGCTCAAGCAAAAATCGGGTCGGATTATTAATATTGCCTCCGTTGCCGGACAAATGGGCAATCCAGGTCAGGCAAATTATAGCGCCGCCAAAGCCGGAGTGATTGGGTTTACCAAAACCGTGGCGAAGGAAGTCGCGCCTCGTGGGATTACCGTGAATGCCGTAGCACCGGGATTTATTGAAACCGATATGACCAAAGATATTAAATCTGAGGATATCATCAAATATATTCCCTTGGGTCGCTATGGCAAGCCAGAGGAAATTGCGGGCATGGTGCGATTTCTAGCCGCTGATCCGGCTGCTGCTTATATCACCGGGCAGGTGTTCAATGTCGATGGCGGTATGGTGATGGCGTGAGCGGCTATAGGTTCCTAGAAGGGCGGGTTCAGTTCAGTTATCAGTTAGTGCCAAAACATTATTGGTAAAACCTGCCCCTACAGTTTGGCTCCCCCGGTTTGGCTGATTATTTCCACCGAATGCTGGAATACTGAACGGAAACTTCTGATGATTCCCAACCCTTAAATACAGATTGATGCAATAACTTTGAGTATTCTTGTGCAATCAAATCAGGGGTAAAATTGGATTGTAAATAACGACGACCAGCTTCACCCATACGCTTAACTAATGGTTCATCCGTAGACAAGCCTCGAATAAACTCTGCCAAACCCCCTGCATCGCCGTTACTGAACGCTGCACCGCATTGCGCCTCAGTCACAATCCCTTGCAAATAAGACTGGGGTTCGCAAATTGCGGCGATTGGACGCCCTGCAGCTAAGGCGGCGTAAAGTTTGCTGGGGGCGACTAAGCCTTCCATCCCTGGACTGATACTGACTAACGATAAGTCTCCTGCGGTGAGTGAATAGGGTAGGTTTTGTTTATCTTGATAGGGTAAAAAGCGGCAATTCGTTAAGCCAAGCTGATGAATTTTGGCTTCAAAGGCTTCACGTTTAGCGCCATTGCCAATAAAAACAAATAGGATTGGATCATCTTGTAACAATTTAGCGGTTTCTAGAATAGTCTCCATATCATGACAGCGACCCATGTTTCCGGAATAGAGTACGGTAAACCTATCAACTAGATTGAACGTCTGGGCAAACCAATTATCCTGTTTGGCAATTGGTACAATCCAATTGGCATCTGCCCAATTATGAATAACAGTAATTTTATCCTTAAGTTGGGGACATTTGCTAACGACTCGATTCTTCATCGAAGGACTCAAAACAATAATTTGTTGGGCTTGTTTCCATATATGGCAGTTCACTGTATTCCAGAGTCGAACTAACCAGTGGCGATGGGGAACAACGTTGAGTTCGACAGCAACATCTGGATATAAATCGTAGACTAAACAAACATAGGGGAGTCCAAATAACTTTTTGGCTAAGTATCCGAGAATGGGTAAAAAAGGAGGAGCAGTAGTTAACAGAAGTATGTCTCCATGACTACTGGTTTTAAGTAAATGAAGTCCAGCTCGCAGACAAAAGAGTAGCCCATTGAGGGCTTTGCCGCGAATACGTTTCGACCAAATCCGAGTCGCTCGCGATCGCTGAATTATCAGTCGCTGGAAATACTCCCTCGCTGGTGCTGACTGGCTGTGAAATGCATAACCAGGTTGTCCAGTAAACACTCGCACCAACAAACCCTGTTTTCCCAATTCAACAGCAAGTTCTTCAATAAGCTGTCCGGTTGCGGCATAATCAGGGGGATAAAACTGAGTCACAATCGACAATCGCAGGGGTTTACTATGCCGTGGGAGAGTCTCATTATTGCTCATGTTACTGTGTTACTGACTGGGGATCTTAGACGGATATCGAACTACGCTCGAATTTACACATTCATTTGCCTATATCCGGATTTTATTGGATCTAAAGATTTAAAATTAATTCTAGGCTGATTGCTTATACTTAAAAGCTATTTATAAGTATTTTAATTGTTAAAAGCATAAATTTCAATTTTATCACCTAGCATAAATTGAGTTGAGATCAAAGTTAGTCACTAGTCGTTAATCTCAACTAGGTAATCGTGGTCATTGGAGCATAAACACATTTTGACGCAAATTGCGAGTCGTCTCGGATAGATTTCAGATATTCGTCTGCATCGGCTTCCCCATCTACCGCAGCAATAGACGAGGTGAATCAGCTAAAAGTGCCTGCACCCTGACCCTTGTAAGGATTGTCCTGATTGAGCGCACCAGCGCTGTATCTTTAAGTATTCATCATGACTAGCGTACACCAGAACATCTAAAAAAATTGTTCTCCTCCTGTCGTCAGGAGTTCTCCCTGCTTTTTTAAATCATCGTGTATCCCAACTTCCTCTGGAACAAGGGATCTAACCGCTAACTTTTAGCCTCAGTGTTAGAAACGCCAACGTTTAACTGAATTATGGGTTCAAATGGAGAGTATCAGTCGTTACTATCCAATCGTAATGGACAACGACCATCACAATTGTCTCCTCTGCCCCTGCATGGGTTTGCTGAGACAGAAGACGACAAGCTGGACTTGCGTCAGATTCTCGCGATCGCGCGGCGGCGGGCGTTGGTTATCGCTGGAGTGGCGATTACCGTCACTTCGGCAATTGTCACGAAAGTCTTGCAGCAGACGCCCAACTACGAAGGTAAGTTTCAGTTATTGGTGGGGTCAGTTTCCGGTGAAGATCAGTTAGAGCAGATTAGTGAATCCCTGAATCAAGGGGGTGGGAGTCAAGGCAACAGTTTAGACTACGAAACCCAGATTCAGGTGCTGTGGAGTCCTCAAGTGATGGCTCCGATTGTGGAACAAATTCAGTCTCGCTATCCAGAACTTGACTATAATACGCTTCGCAGCAAACTGGCGATTTATCGGCTGCAACAAACGAAAATTTTAGAAGTACGTTACCAAGATTCTGACCCGGAAAAAATTCAGTTTATTCTAGAGCAAATTGCGACAGGGTATGTAAACTACTCGCTCTCTGAACAACAGACGAGTACGCGACAGGGGATTGAGTTTGTCGAAGAGCAACTGCCAAAACTTCAAGGGCGGGTGGATAGTCTCCAGCAAAAACTACAGCGATTTCGCCAAGAGTATAATCTGGTTGATCCGGATAGTCAGGGTCAAGTATTGACCAGTCGAGTTAGCACCATTGTCCAAGAACGTCAAGATACCCAAACTAAACTGGATGAAGCCCGCACCCTGGCGGTGCAACTTCAAAGTCAGTTAGGAGAATTAGGACTATCTCCCAAACAAGCGATCGCGGCTTCCGCCCTCTCCGAAGCCCCGCGTTATCAGCAGTTGCTGAATCAGTTAACGGAGATTGAAAGTAAAATTGCTAGTGAATCGGCGCGGTTTACCGAACAGAGTCCCACGATTCAGGCGCTACGAGAGAAGCAACAAAATTTACTTCCTCTGCTGAGTCAGGAAGCCGGAACTGTTTTGGGGGCAAATGCTAGTGCTGTACCGGAAAATCCGGAATCTCTGGCGTCGCCTAGTTCCCTGCGTTTGGCACTGACTCAACAGCTTGTAGAGACAACGAATCAAATTAATATGCTAGAAGTGCGGGCAGGTGCGATCGCTAAAGCCGAACGGTTGATGAGTCAGCAGCTTAAGAATTTGGCAGTGGTTGCCCGTCAGTATACGGATTTACAGCGAGAGTTGAAAGTCGCCACCGAGAGTTTGAACCGATTTTTGGCAGTGCGAGAGACGCTACAAATTGAAGCTGCCCAAAAGACATTACCTTGGCAGTTAATTGCCGAACCCCAACAACCCCAAACACCAACTTCTCCCAATGTACCTCGTGGTTTAGTCTTAGGGGCAGTGGCTGGATTACTGGCAGGTGCAGGGGCGGGGTTTGTTGCCGAAAAGTTGGATAAGGTGTTTCACTCGGCTGAGGAGTTGAAGGAAGGGACAGGGTTAGCAGTTTTGGGAACGATTCCCTTTCACAAACCCTTGAAGAAACAAAATAAACTGACGAAAACAGCCAATAAATCAAAAACTCCGTTGTTGGCATCTTCTATAAATCAACCTGCTTATCGCTATCATACTTCTCCATTTTTGGAAGCATTTCGTTCGCTTCAGACTAATTTTCAGTTTATTAGTCCCGATGAACCCGTTCGTTCAGTAGTAATTAGTTCAGCGGTTCCTGCTGATGGCAAATCCACTATAGCGACGTTTATGGCACAAGCCGCCGCCGCCATGGGACAACGGGTATTATTGGTGGATGCCGATTTGCGGCGTCCGCAGCTCCATGCGAGAACGGATTTACCTAATGTTTGGGGATTGAGTCATGTTATTTCCAGTGACATTAATGTGAAAGATGTAATTCAGCCATCACCATTGGAGGAGAATTTGTTTGTGTTAACTGCTGGGCAAATTCCGCCTGATCCGACTCGACTCCTCTGTTCTCAAAAGATGCAGCATTTAGTTGAGTCGTTTGAAGAAATGTTTGATTTAGTTATTTTTGATACACCACCGATGTTAGGTTTAGCTGATGCGCGGTTATTGGCGGCGCATACCGATGGAATTGTTATGGTGGTGGGATTAGGAAGAACAGATCGAACGGTATTGATGCAGGTGTTATCTGGATTGAAAACCTCTCATGCCAGAGTGTTGGGAGTGGTGGCGAATGGGGTTAAGAATTACACCACGAGTTCTTATGATTATTATCATCGCTATTATGCGAAAGTGCCTCAGGAAACGACGGTGTAGAGTAGGTGAGGATCGTCATTTGCTATATGTCCTTTTTAAGGTGAAATATTTCTTAGTGTACAATGAAGACAATAGAAATTGTAGGGGCGGGTTTAGCCACTCAGTTAGATGACCTGACCGTTAACCTCTCAACAAAACCCGCCCTTCCCCAGTGAGTGTGGCAGTACTTTTAATATAGCGCTACGCGCTGGGCAATGGGCAATAGGCAATAGTGAAGAAAAACTCTTACCTTACAAGGGATTGAGCGATTTTATTGCTATATAAATTCAAACGTCTCCTACAACGCTGGTTTTGGTGGGTTACGGCGGATAGTCCATTAAATAGTTATTGGTGTTGATTAAGTCCCCGCCTAACCCACCCTACGAATTCCAACAATTTCTCCTTTTATGGGCGTAGTTATCGTTCCGATAAAATCCGTAATATTTCTGGATTTAATATCTGAATTCTCGACCCTTGAATTGAAATCAATTCTTCCTGACTCAATTTGGCAAATACCCGTGATAATGTTTCAGGAATCGTTCCTAATAAAGAGGCTAACTGAGTCTTGGTTATATCTAATTTTACGTGATTGGGATGATCAGACCGTTCGCTTAAATAGAGCAAATAAGCCGCTAACCGTCCGGGTACTTCCTTTAACGATAAATCTTCAATTAATCGGGCAAAATGTCGCAAATGCCGCGCAAAAACGGCTAACATATTAATCGCTATCTTTGGCTGTTGCTCCAACAATTCTAAGAAAGCATCGCGCCCAAAAAATAACAATTCAGTTTTCTCTAAAGCTGTAGCCGATGCGGGAAAGCATTCGCCATCAAAAGCGGGGACTTCGGCAAAATGTTCTCCCACCTCAAAAAATTTTAATATTTGTTCTTTCCCTTCCGCTGATAACTTAAATACTTTGACTCGACCGGATTTCACGACAAAGAATCCCCTACCGTCCTCCCCTTCAACAAAAATTACCTCACCTTTATGATAGGATTTGGCGATCGCAACCATTGCGATCGCGTCTAACTGCTCATCCGGCAAACCTCGCCAGAGTTGGGTATTGGCGAGAAAGTCTCGCTGTTGAGAGGGTTGACTCACGGTGCAAAATGTGTTATTTGGCTTAAAACAGTTTACTGATAACAGTAGCCCAGATTTGCCGCATTCACATAGCCGTCTATTGGTCTTTCAATCGGCACCCAACCATTGTTTCCCTCGTTGGCGATATAAACTGTCCGATTTTTTTCTAGCGTACCAATTACTTCGCCATTCGGTTGCGATCGCACTGATATATTTGGCGAAACTACCTGACGACAGTTATCACCGGGTACAGTGGAAACCTGCTCATTTCCGGGGGTAGTTGGCGGTGTTTGACCGGTGGGTTCGGACGGGGGAACTGCACCCGTACAATATTCTAAATATCTGGCTGCCACATAACCATCCATCGGGGCGTCAATCTGTACCCATCCATCTTCAGGTTCACCGATAATAGTGACGGTTTGTTCATTTTCTAAAGCTCCGATAACCTGTCCATAAGGTTGTTGGCGGATATTCAGCATGGTATTGACATCAACCTCTCGGCAATTGGTTGCTTGAGCAATCTGATACTCATCAGAACCCTGTACAGATGGGGGTTGATTTGCATTGGCTACCTTGGGCAAAATGGTTAGTGCCAGTGAATAGATGGTGGTAAATCCTAGGAGTTGCCACGTCTTGTTGAGATAGTTCATTAGAGCGACTTTATCCTTATAATTCTTCTATACAACTCTCTAGTGTCTAGAAAATTGCCCGTTATCTCATCTATCTCAAGTCGAATATCCAAATAAATCCTAAGAATTAATTGAAGGTAATAAGAAATGGGGAATAGGAAAGAAGTACTAATTAACTGCATCTTTAATGGATTACAGGAAAAATGTACCATGGCTTCCCCTGCTTCCCCTACTCCCTCCGCTTCCCCTGCTCCCCCTGCTTCCTCTGCTGTTGGCGCTTAAGTTGACACCAATGCCTATCTCCCTCACCACCATCCTGATTCAGCACCTCCTACTTCAGCACCTCCTACTTATGAGGCGGTGGCGGAAATTTGTCCAATAATATCAGCCAAGCGATCGCGTACCTGAAGCATCGCATCCGCTATTTCTTCATCAAGGAGGCTAGGATTTTCTCGGAGTGTGAGAATCTGTTGTTTAAGCTGTTGCAGTTGTTCCAACTGCTCTTCCTCCACATCCTCACTATCAATCGCGGCTTCGAGTTGAGAGAATTGCTCGTCATTTTGCATCAACGACTCAATCTGTTCTCGTTGGGCAAGCAGTTGCGCGATCGCATTGTAGTACGCTTGAATCACCCGCACCCGCGCATAAGACTGATTGGCTTCTTCTTGTTGTCCTAAAGCCGATAACACGCGAGAACGCCCATACCAAGGAATCACGTCATCCGGATGCAGTTCAATGGCTTGATCACAAGCACTCAGAGATGTCTCTCCTTGGAGTTCCAGACATTCCTGCACCAAAGCATTAAATGTATCAGTTCTAGGGGAAAGGGTTTCAGCCGCCGTCACCGGGGGCATATAGAGTCCCAGCACTAATACTACTGTAATAATTACCTGCCAGAGTCTTGAAAGGTTCATGGAAATATATTCTCAATAGACTGTTCTACCCTAACGAATGTTAACGTTGACCGAGAAACTTTGTTAACCATCCGCCAAGAAGTCTTAATCTCCCCCATCTCCCCTATCTTCCCGATCTCCCCCATCTTCCCGATCTTCCCCATCTTCCCCATCTCCCCCGAAACCTCCAGTCGTTGACGCTTTCATAAATTGTCAAATTTTGAAACCCCGATTCCCAGTATCCTTAGTTTTAGAAGACGCAAATACGATAACGTTCAGGACTGATGCATTGTCAGGGAAACAACTACTACTTCTGGGGCTTGCGGAATTTACCCCAATATGCCTCCGACTCTCCTGCAATGGCGAAAGTCTCATCGTAATCACTCACAACGATTGAAACCATGATTGAAAAAATTTTGCTCGCTGTTGCTGGTCGGGGATTATGTGAAGAAATGTTTAATATGTTGACCGAAATCCCAATCATGCAACAGGCATCGGTTACGGTTCTCCATGTGGTCACACCCCAAGTTAGTGCTGACGCCATGTCAGCCAAGCTAGAAGAGGGAGGTAAGATTTTGGCAGACGCCATCAAGTCTCTCAAAATCGATCCCAACAAAATCACACCCCGACTCAAACAGGGAGATCCCAAAGACGTAGTGCTGCAAGTGGCTGAGGAAGAGCAATCTGACCTGGTGATTATGGGGTCAAGAGGACTCAAACGATTGGAATCTATCTTGGAAAACTCCGTTAGCCAATATGTTTTCCAATTGTCCTCTCGTCCCATGTTATTGGTGAAAGACGAGATCTACGTCAAACGGATCAAACGAGTCATGGTGTCTATGAATAAATCCGAGAGTGCTAAGCAAGGCTTGGATTTGGCACTGTCTCTGATTCGGGATGTCAAAGGCGGTCAACTGTATTTAGTTCACATCAACCCTGACCAAAAAACGCCATCGGGTGAACCGATAACCACGCCTGAAACCGATCCCGTTTTGGCATCGGCGGCGGCGGAAGCGAAAAAACAAGGCGTTGCCTATAAATGTATCAATAGTCAAGGTCAGGCTGGACGAGAGATTTGCCGCTTGGCAGATGAAATGAATGTGGACTTGTTAGTCCTCGGTTCTCCGGAACGCCGTCCCACTATTGCTAAGTCTCTCCCTGATTTAGACCGATTGCTGGGGACTTCCCTGTCGGACTATGTGCGGGTGTATGCGAATTGCCCTGTGCTATTAACCCGTACACCGGATTGAGTAAAATGGCACGCTCCTTAAGGTTGGTGGGCAATGCCCACCCTACTCACTGTCGGACTATGGGCGGGTGTATGCGAATTGTCCCGTGTTGTTAGCCCGCACACCGGATTGAGTGCTAGATCCCCGACTTCTCGAAGAAGTCGGGGATCTCATGGGCGAAGGGTAGACAGCCAATGCTAAGAATTTCGATTGCTTTCTCGGCTAGCTGTCTGGATATACAGAATCAACAAAAAAACTGTGGGAACCAGCACAAACAGAAGACTGGCAACGAACCCTAAATCATTAACTTGCATTGAACTAGTGCCTCTACAATTGGTTTTGAACCGCTCTTCTTAGAATATCATTGGCTTCTGCCAATAGTGCAGCTTGAGAGCAAATATTGATCAGCTACATTATTTCCTCTGCTCCCAGACGCACCATGGCACGTCTCTGTATTGCTTCCCCTGTTCTCCCTACTCCTCGCCGCTTCAGGGTTTAGTTTTCACGCTGACTGGTCCATTGACCAAGGTTTGGCAGGCTAATCGGTAACTCTCCGGTTTTTTCTTCAGTTTACGCTGTTCTACCTCAGTTCGAGGTGAGAGATTTTCCATCCCTTCGACAACCTCGACAACGCAGGTGCCACATTGACCATAGCCTCCACAGTTCATCAATTTTCCTTTCAAGGTATACAGGTCAATCTTGTTTTGCAGGGCTTTCTCCCGTAAGTTCGCCCCATCTGCTGCAATGACTTCCTGGTCTTCCTTGACAAATTTGATATTAGCCATCTAGTTCTCCGCTATGTCACTCCTGATATATCCTAGAAGAATTTGCACTCAGGATACTGAATCCTCTGATTCACATTGACTTGACCTTCTTCTAGGCTAACGAATTATAAAGATGGTCGTAGGGTTGTAGGGATGCAGGAGGTGTCATTTCAGCCATTCCACCTGTCCTAAGCTTTATGACAGGATAATTCTTTATGTACAGACGGCGACATGCAACACTTGTCCTGTTCCCCCATCACCTCTTTCCCAATCACCAATGTTATCGACGGTTCAAGGCGGCATTATAAACGTTCTCGTTTGCTTTCACCGACTGCATCAAGTCTACAACCGGATGGGGATAATCTACCCCAAGTCTCACCCTAAACTGTTTTTGCTCGGCTGGGGTTAATGTCCAAGGTTGGTGTACTTTAGCGGCGGGTAAAGAATCCAGTTCGGGTAGCCAATGTTTGACATAGTAACCTTGGGGATCATACTCTTTCGACTGTTTTTGAATATTGAAATAGCGAAACCCACGAGCATCGTTGCCCACTCCCGCCGTATAGTTCCAGTTCCCCCAATTGCTACAAACATCGTAGTCAATCAGTACCGATTCAAACCACTCCGCGCCGATTTGCCAGTTAATTCCTAGGTTTTTGGTGAGAAAACTGGCAACATTTTGCCGTCCCCGATTGGACATGAATCCAGTGGCGGCGAGTTCCCGCATGTTGGCGTCAACTAAGGGAAAACCTGTTTTTCCTTGCTGCCAAAGGGTAAATGGTTGCCAGTCTTCTTTCCAGGGAATGGGTACACCCTGTAACCCCGATTGGCGAAAGATGCGGTTCCCATGCTTGGCACAAATAAATCGGAAAAAGTCTCGCCAAATTAACTCAAACACTAACCAATAGGTTGAATCATTTTTGACTCGTTCCTGTTCGTATTGCTGAACCTGTTCATAAATAAAACGTGGCGATAAACACCCCAAGGCTAGCCAGGGAGAAAATTTAGAGGAGTAATCTGCCCCCAACATACCATTGCGGGTTTGTTTGTAAATTTTGAGACAGTCTTTTTTCCAGAAATAGTCTTCGAGTCTGGCTAATCCGGCGGTTTCTCCCCCTTGGAATTGTAATACTGCCCGTTGGTCAAATATAGGGGGTTCTAGTCCAAAATCAGCGAGTAGAGGCAATTCACTAACATCGATAGAGGGAAGAGACGGTAAACGTTTTGGGGTGGGAAAGATGGGATAAATTGTGGATTTTTTCTCCACCTGCTTACGAAAATTGGTAAAAAGTTCGGGAATTTTTGAGAGATTGAAGGGTAAATTATCAGGATGGTAGAGGGTACTTCCCCAGAAGGTTTGTACGGTGATGCCAATCTCAGATAATGCTTGTTTGAGTGCAGCTTCTACGGCGACTTCTTCGGCGGTAACTTCTTGGTGAAAATAAACCTCAGTGATACCCAGTTTGTTGGCTAAAGCGGGAATCACCTTCTCCGGTAAACCCCGACGCACCAGTAAATCACTTCCCCGCGATCGCAAAACCTCTCGCAAATCAGCTACACTTTCCACTAGGAATTTAGCGCGGAATGCCCCAGTTTTAGGGAATCCAAAGGATGTGGTGTGAAAAAGGCGATCGTCAAAGCAGTAGAGGGGAATCACCTGCGCCTTTGTCTGAAGCGCCTGGTGTAGGGGTTCGTGATCATGCAAGCGCAAGTCATTGCGATACCAGAGAAGAATTCGTTTTTCACTCACAGTTGGTTGATGGAACGTGTAATTGTCCTTTATTCAGATTACCCGAAAAACTCTGGCTCTGAGTAACTATGGCGATTAAAATCGCAGCTACACAAACTAAGTCCGCCTACACGGACTAAACTCTAATAGAAATGGTATAAGAATAAACCAATAATCTTTGAATGCCAGCCTAAATCCCCTACAATTTCACTCAAGTTTATCCAGCATCCAACTCGGACCAATATCCCTTAACTGATACCCACGAGGATAACTTTTCAACTGACTCTCCGTAAAGAAATCTGACCTTCTTCTCGGTAAAAGCCAGCGCTGGAAGTATCCCCGCAACTTGAGACTATTTTGGGCAACAGTTACCATAAACCTAGAAGGCTTGGCAAAACCAAACGCCGCTAGCATTCGCTCATCGAATAAACTATACATAGCTGGTTTCAGCAGAGGATGACTCAAAGCCGGAAACCAGCTTAGGAATAAATTAATCGTTGATTCTCCTACACCACGATTACTATCGGAATACACAAAATTGTCTTGTTCGTACTTCTGGTTATAGTGGGCAAATTCATCATAAGTGGAGGGTATATCTCGAATTTGCATTCTTTCCCCTACCGCTTGCCAAAAATAAAATATCGCTAGCTTTTCCTGTTCACAAAATAACCGCCACCCAAAGTGTTCATTCCAGCGAATTGGCTCATAGATGAAGGTTGAAAGCACATAGAGAAAATCGTCATTACTAATCGGATAATGCCCATGAATCGCATTCATCCTCCGAATCGATGCTGCACCCCGTTCACTGTCGTAACCCCATTGGAGAATCTCGGCAATGAGTAAACCTGTATCATCGTAGCGCTTTTGGGTATGGTGATGAAATTCTCCGGTGCGAGTAAGCAGTCGAGAAATACTGGGAATGCAGAACGTTTTCAGCATGGCTAATTCCAACGCACGGGTGATATCCCACGGAAATTCGTAGCCAGCGACGAGGCGACAAATTAAACTATGGTCAGTAATGGGGTTGAGTTGCTGAATATACTGAAGACGTTGGTTGCGATTCCAAACAGTCATAACCGTTACATAAGACCTACTCAAAACTGATCAACCGTAGTCAAATAAGCGTCTTGATCCTTACTTCCTGCTTCATTCTGGTGGTGTCGGCACTCACCCTTCGGCTTCGCTCAGGGTCAACCAGTCCACAGGCACTTCCCCACCTAACTGGCGTCTATCTCCCAATTATTGGTTACAGCTTCTGACCCTTGAGTCTCTCTCTGATAAACTGTAAGGTGTGATACAAGTTTTTTAAGATAGTTAAACCGTACACCTCCCTTGAACAAGCTTAAATAGAGATATCAATACTTGCAACAATTCTTAACAAGCTTTACAACTAAAGATAGAACCCTCGACCAGGAGTACTGCTTCACTGGAGCAGCAAAAGGGGGTTGAGCAGGAGTTCATCCCCCTCAACGGCTGGGAAAGCTGGCGGTGATTGCCGTGATCAGGTCAAGGTTTCAACAGCTTATACCAGTAATTGAGGGAGCAATGACAGACGTTTAAGAGCCATTGTAAGGAGAGTCAATACTCTGTGATCCAACGCTTCAAGCAGGACTTAAAAAACGACCTAATCGCCGGTCTTCTGGTAGTGATTCCCCTCGCTACCACAATCTGGCTGACGATTACCATCGCCAATTGGGTGATCAATTTTCTTACCCGTATCCCTAAGCAACTCAACCCCTATAATAACCTCCACCCCATTTTGGTCAATCTCTTGAATTTACTGGTAGGGCTAACGGTGCCCCTCCTGTGCATTCTACTGATTGGCTTAATGGCACGTAATATTGTCGGGCGGTGGTTGCTGGATTTAGGAGAACGAGTGTTGCAGGCAATTCCCCTGGCTGGATCAGTCTATAAAACACTCAAACAGTTATTGGAAACCTTGCTTAAGGATTCCAGCAGTAAATTTCGGCGGGTGATTTTGGTAGAGTATCCGCGTCAGGGAATGTGGGCGATCGCCTTCGTCACGGGGACAGCAACGGGTGAAATTCAAGGCAAACTCAACGACACCATGTTGAATATTTTTATCCCCACCACTCCGAATCCGACCACCGGATGGTATGCTATTGTGCCGGAAACTGAAGTGATTAATCTTTCTATGTCGATCGAAGATGCCTTTAAGGTATTAATCTCTGGTGGAATTGTGGGACCGAGTGAATCCATGGGTGTACCCCTCCAGATGCCATACGGCAAGACGAAGCGAGAGCAACCTCTATCAGATATGCTCCAACAGCAGATGTTACCCACAGAAGAAAGTTCCTAGCGATTAGGGATTGGGGAAGAGGGTTATTGATGGACATAGCTAGCTTCTTTTCGGGAGCCAGTAGAACAAAGGACAAAGGACAAAGGACAAAACAATGCAACCCCGCAGAATTGCTCGTGAACTGGCACTTTTAGGTCTCTCTCAGATGTCTCGTGAACCGGAACAGCTTGATGAAAAACAACTGAGCCAGATGGTATTAGTCGCCGTGAGGACTCTAACCGATGAAATTAACGAAGCTTTAGAAACAGCCTCAGCCGAACTCAAACGCGGAAGCGATCGCCTCCTCGGTAGTGAAACCCGTGCGATCGATGTGCGAAGTTCCAAAACGATGGTTGCTGAAGCCATTGAACTAACTCAGAAGGCGATAAACCGTATCGGTGTCGCGGTAGAAATCCCGGAAATGATTCAGCTTGCTAATCAAGCCGACGTGCGGACTTATGCGATAGAAATTCTACAGGCGATTCGTCGTAGGCAAGTCGAAATTGACGAAATACTGGTTAAATCGCTTAAAGATTGGCAAATCAATCGCTTACCCCGCATTGACCGCGATATTTTGCGAATAGCGGTGGCAGAAATGGCATTTTTAGGGATTCCTGATCGGGTGGCTATTAACGAAGCCATAGAACTGGCTAAACGCTACAGCGATCAAGAAGGGCATCGATTTGTGAATGGCGTGTTGCGTCGCGTCACTACCTGCATAAATGAGCCAGAGTCTCCAGCTCTAGAAAAGTTCATATAAGTAAGTCGGTTAGCCCAGGTGAACGAGGATCGTCATTCGTCCTTTGTCCTTTGTCCTTTGTCATACTCGCTTCCCTTGAAAAGCAAGCTCAAAACTGACAACTCACAACTATTTCTAATTAGGTGCAATGGTATTTAATTGGTTCCGCCGCCAAGTTGGTAAAAGTACTGCTTCTTCCGAGGAGAAAGAAGAGAAGCAAGAACAGCAGTCAGCCACTCCCCCGGTTGAATCGCCGAAATCGGAGAGTGAGTCTGCTACTCAGGAGCAATCATCAACAGTTGCTGACGATTATCTGAGTTGGGCAAAAGCTGCTTATACAAACCTGCAAAAGCAGGAGTCAGCACCCTCAGAAGCTGAAACTGAAGCGCCAGAGGTACAACCTGACACGGCTGAATCTGCCCAGGCTGAACTAACAGAGAGTACAGAAGCCACAGAAACTGCCCCGGAAACGGTGGGAGCAGAGGAAGCAGAGGAAGCCGGGGGAGCAGAGGAAGCAGAGGAAGCCGGGGGAGCAGAGGAAGCAGAGGAAGCCGGGGGAGCAGAGGAAGCAGAGGAAGCAGAAGTTAGAGTTGATCAGAGTAGTACAGCCACCTCCCCAGAATCTCCGGTTGTAACTGAGGCAGAAACCGACACCGAACAAGTAGAACCTGAAGAAACGGAGGCTCCAACGGCTTCAGATACCATAGCCGACGTGGAAACTGACACAGAGGAACCCGAACCTGGGGCGGCTGAAGAATCAGCAACTGTGCCAATTTGGGCAAGGAAATCTGAACGGGAAGAACGACTTAAACGGCTCGAAGCAACGGCAATTGAGACGCCAGAACCGGAATCTGTAACGCCACCCACAACCCCACCCGAAGCCGAGGCGGATGTCGCCTTGGATGAAGAATTTTTATGGTCAGCCAAAGTCTTAGCCGATCAAGGGCGTACCCCTGAGGATGTCTCCGCTGAGGAAATTAGCTGGCTCAAACAGCTTCGCTCTGGACTGGGCAAAACTCGTCGTGGCTTAGTCAATCAACTCAAGTCTATTGTCGGTCAGGGTCCGTTGAACCAAGACGCCGTGATGGAAATTGAGGCGTTGTTGTTGCAAGCGGATGTGGGTATCGAGGCAACGGATTACATTATTGAAACCCTGCAAGCGAAAATGCGCCAGGAAGTCTTGCCTCCGGAACAAGCGATCGCCTATTTGAAACAAATTCTTCGGGATTTACTGGATAAACCCTGTCAAGAGTCTTACGGTTCCACCTTTTTCCCGGAAAAAGACATCCTGAATATTTGGTTGATGACTGGGGTAAATGGTGCAGGAAAAACCACCACAATTGGTAAACTGGCTCATTTAGCCAATAAATCCGGTTACAAGTGTTTAATTGGGGCTGCCGATACCTTCCGGGCGGCGGCGGTGGAACAGGTGAAGATTTGGGGAGAACGCAGTAGCACAGAGGTGATTGCTAATCCGGGCAAGAATACTGATCCAGCCGCTGTGGTATTCGATTCAATCACAGCCGCTCAAGCCCGAAATACAGAATTGCTTTTGGTAGATACCGCAGGGCGTTTGCAAAATAAGAAAAATCTGATGGAGGAATTGTCAAAAATTCGCCGGATCATTGACAAAAAAGCACCTGAGGCGAAGGTGGAATCGTTGCTGGTATTGGATGCTACCCTCGGTCAAAATGGTTTGCGTCAAGCTGAGGTGTTCTCGGAAGCGGCAAAACTCAGTGGTGTGGTGTTGACTAAGTTGGATGGTACGGCTAAAGGCGGTGTGGCTTTGGCGATTGTACAGCAACTGGGATTGCCGATTCGGTTTATTGGTGCTGGGGAAGGGATTGAAGATTTACGTCCATTCTCAAGTTATGAGTTTGTGGAAGCATTATTGAGTGGATGATTTACCCCTAAAGAACTAATAACCAATGACCAATGAAAAATGAGAAAAATATGTAGTGATGTAACAATAGCTGCATAAGATTAAGAAATATTGCAATAACTTGAACCCATTGCTATGGTATGCATTGTCCATTTAGCGAATGCTTGTTGGAACTATGAATATCATGCTAAATATTGGCGACTATGCCCATCATCGTTCAACTGGGAACGTGGGTAAAGTTTTAGCTTATGGGCATCAAATCGTAGATGGTGTGTATTTACCCACTCTCAAAGTTGAAGTACAGGTAGTGAATGAGAGTGGGAATAAGACACGAATATTTATTGAAGACGTGTTTCAGGAATGGATGCAGGTGGAGCAAGGTGTTCATCCAGGGAAGCCGACTGAGACGGATTTAGCGATCGCGTAACGTTGAAAGGAGGCGTGGTGAGGTGTCCTGATTTCTCAACCTCGAAGGATTTTCCGCTACTCACCCGACACCCGACACCCGACACCCCGCACCCAGTCACCCCACACCCGGTCTAGTGATATCAATCGTAATTGTGCCGCCAAAGTCAGGGATAGGAGCAGCAGGTTTACTCAGCCGCACTTGTACTCGCTCGACTCTATCGAGCTTTAATAGAGCATCTGCGATCGCGCTGGCTAATTTTTCCACTAAGGAAACCTTAGAGTTGGCGATCAGTTGCTTAACCGTGTCAATAGCTTGGCGGTAATCCAGAGTGTCTTTAATGTCGTCACTCTCACCGGCGGGAGCTAAATCTAACCATAACGTGAGATCCACTTCAAACCATTGTCCAAGTACCCGCTCTTCTGGCAGATAACCTGTATAGCCATAAGACCGAATTTTATTGACCTGTATGCAATCCATTGACAATACCAACTAAACAACTAATACCCAATCTATTTCCCCATCCCGCTTCCCCACACCCCACACCCCACACCCCATACCCCACACCCCACACCCTGCCTACCTTTGACGCGAGCTTGTCACCCCTTCAGGTTGACACCAATGCACCATCCCCTCATCCCCTATAAGCATTCTCTCTATGCTTTCTATTGGAAATCCAAATGCAAAGAATGGAGCATCGTCAGTTAATCTAATTGAAGAAATATTAGGAAGCGTTACAAATCTTAACTCTTCCCGGAAAGTATGAGAAAGTGTTGCCAAGACTGAACCCTTCTGAGTACACTGTCGTTCTCTCACTCCTCCAAGCTTAATGCGAATCGCTAATCGTATACATTTTAGAAACCTGCAAGGTGACATATTTGGGGGGATCACCGCTGCGATTATCGCCCTCCCCATGGCACTGGCTTTCGGTGTTGCCTCCGGTGCAGGCGCTGTAGCTGGTCTTTGGGGTGCTGTTTTAGTTGGCTTCTTTGCTGCCCTGTTTGGTGGCACACCCACTCTTATTTCTGAACCCACTGGTCCAATGACCGTGGTCATGACTGCCGTTATCGCTAACCTGACGGCGACGGCGGGTACAGAAAAGGGTATGGCTATGGCATTTACCGTAGTCATGATGGCAGGGGTATTCCAGATTATTATGGGTACATTGCGGTTGGGTCGATACGTTACCCTGATGCCCTACACCGTAGTATCTGGATTTATGTCTGGGATTGGATTTATCCTGGTCATCCTGCAACTTGCACCATTTTTGGGACAGGATAGTCCTTCCGGTGGCATCCTGGGTACAATCCAAGACATACCTGATCTTATACGCGATATCCAGCCCGGTGAAACGGCTCTGGCGGTTTTGACGGTTACGATTCTGGTAGTACAGCCATTGTTATTGCAGTCTGCGCCGCCTAATTTTAAAAAGTTTTTCCCACCGCCCCAGTTAATCGCGCTGGTGATCGGAACGGTAGTAGCATTGGTTATGTTCCCTGAGATGGGCGGTATTCGCCGCATTGGTGAAATCCCTCAAGCTTTACCTAATTTACAGGTTCCAACTTTTAGCGCGGCAGAATTCCAAACCATGCTCATTAATGCCTTGGTTTTGGCGATGCTCGGTTGTATTGATGCTCTACTCACTTCCGTTGTTGCCGATAGCTTAACTCGTAGTCAGCATAACTCGAACAAAGAATTAATTGGTCAAGGGTTAGGAAACTTAGCATCCGGATTATGTGGCGGTATCGCTGGCGCTGGTGCAACCATGGGAACCGTGGTGAATATCCAAACTGGTGCTAGAACTGCCATATCAGGTTTAACTCGTGCCTTAATCTTGCTAGTCGTCATTTTAGGTGCTGCTAGTCTAACGGCTTGGATTCCGATGGCGGTTCTGGCTGGAATTGCCCTCAAGGTTGGTATAGATATTATCGACTGGGGTTTCCTGAAGCGAGCGCATAAGGTTTCGATTAAGGGCGCCATGATTATGTATGGTGTGATCATCCTGACTGTATTTGTTGATTTGATTGTCGCTGTTGGCGTTGGTGTATTCGTTGCTAATCTCTTGACCATTGAACGTCTCTCCAAACTTCAAGCTAAGGATGTTAAGACGATTACCGATGCCGATGATGCTATCCAGATGACTGATGAAGAGAAAGAACTGATTGATCAAACGGATGGTCGCATCCTATTGTTCCACCTAAGTGGACCGATGATCTTTGGGGTATCCAAGGCAATCTCCCGTCAGCAAAATGCGATGGCAGATCATGATGTCCTGATTGTAGACTTAAGTGATGTCCCTCACTTGGGTGTTACCTCTTCGTTGGCGATTGAAAATTCCATCCAAGAAGCCATTGATAAAGGTCGTCAAGTCTTCATTGTTGGTGCTACGGGTCAGATTGAACGACGCCTGCAAAAATTGGGCATTCTGTCAATGTTACCTGCCCATAATTTACACGTTGATCGCACAGAAGCATTGCGCCAAGCTGTTGCTGTGGTCAAGCGATATGAACTCCCAGAAAATGGTACATTGTCTACTGCCTATCCCACTCAATCCGATGATGTTGCCATCAGCCACTAAATTCAATAAAGCAATATAGGATAGGGTTGATGTCTAATCCCCTGTTTCTAATCGGGGAAGGGGGAATTTTTTTTATTAGGAAAATTAATTATAAATATTAAATTTGTAAATTTTATTAATTTTGTCATAAAGACGTATAATTATAGTAAGCATTAAACGAAGTACAATCAGGTTTGTTTTGGCTAATTGACTAAAGACAAACCGTTGTCCAGACCGATAAGGATAGGTCTGTACCAAAAAGCAAATCAAGACGATCTGACAATAGATTGATTAAGTTAGGGTTGTGCAATGAATACTCATTGTATTTCAGCACACTCTGGTCATAAATTCGCTTAGATTCAGATGTTCATGGATTTAGGAAGCCGTTTTAGTATATCGGCTTGAACGAATAGGCTTTGAGGGGTTAAATTTACTTTAATGTCACTAAACCTCAAGAGTAACTTATCAATCAATCTCACAGACTCGAAGATAAACCATAGATGCAGACCATGATTTTTTCAGACCTGATACAACCAATTCCCATATTAGCAACAGCGCCAGAAAATTCGTCTATTGTTCTGGCTGGTGTGTTGCTCAGTTTAGTTATCATTTATCTTGCCAGTAAACTGGGTGGAGAGTTATCCAGGGCAGTTGATTTACCGCCAGTTTTAGGTGAATTAGTCGGCGGCGTTGTCGTGGGTGTTTCAGCATTGCATCTGCTCGTTTTCCCTGAAAGTGGGGCAGTTGCGGCTGATTCGCTACTGATGAAATTACTGCAATGGATTGGTGATTTAAGCCCAGAGGCTGTCAACAATGTCTTTGAAACCCAGAGTGAAGTGGTCTCGGTTTTAGCTGAAATTGGGGTGATTATCCTCTTATTTGAAATTGGCTTAGAATCAGACTTACGGGATCTCAAAGAAGTCGGTTACCAAGCCGCAATTGTGGCGGTGGTGGGAGTCGTCGCCCCTTTTGTAGCGGGTACAGCCGGGTTAATGTTTTTCTTTAATGTTGCCGCGATTCCAGCGATTTTTGCAGGTGCAGCGTTAACCGCTACCAGTATTGGGATTACCTCCAAAGTTCTCTCGGAATTAGGACGTCTCAAATCAAAAGAAGGTCAGATTATTGTGGGGGCGGCGGTTATTGATGATGTTTTGGGTATCATCGTCTTAGCTGTGGTTGCGAGTCTGGCGAAAACTGGTGAGGTTGATGTTTTCAACGTTATCTATCTGATTATTAGTGCCAGTGTTTTCCTCCTCGGTTCTATTTTCCTGGGTAAGTTTTTCAACCGCTCTTTTGTCGCGATCGCGGATAAGTTACAAACGCGAGGACAATTGGTTATTCCGGCGTTTACCTTTGCCTTCTTAATGGCATTCTTAGCGAATGTGATTCAATTAGAAGCAATTTTAGGGGCATTTGCAGCAGGATTAGTTCTGGATGAAACGGATAAGCGCAAAGAACTGGATAAGCAAGTTGTTCCCATTGCCGATATTTTAGTCCCCATTTTCTTCGTCGCTGTGGGGGCACAAGCTGATTTAGGCGTTCTCAATCCTGCGGTTCCGGCAAATCGGGAAGGATTAGTGATTGCTGTTTTCTTAATTGGGGTAGCGATTATCGGGAAATTGGTTACAGGTTGGACGTTTATTGGTCAACCCCAAATTAACCGCTTTGCGATTGGGGTTGGTATGATTCCTCGTGGTGAAGTGGGATTGGTATTTGCTGGGATTGGTTCAGCTAGTGGGGTTTTGAGTAAGCCTTTAGAAGCGGCGATTATCATTATGGTAATTCTGACGACATTCTTAGCCCCACCGTTCTTGCGAGTAGCATTTAAAGGTTCCCCGGAAGCTGCGGAAGTTGAAGAGTCGAAAGAAGCTCTGGAAAAAGCAGATTTGTTTGGATAGAGAACTGTAGGGGCATGGTACTGCCCATCTGTGTAAACTTAAGCCAAAATCTACTCTCCCCTGGTGGATACTGCTGGTCATTAACTGAGGGGTGAGGGGTCAGATCCCTCCCCTTTCCCCCTCCCCAAACCTCTCCTACAAGGAGAGGGAAGCGGAATATAACAGAAGTGTCTTTATGTGATGGTTCGGTGCGTTACGCTTTGCTAACGCACCCTACTGGACTGACACAGCTAAAATTTTGGAATAGATTTGACCATTGAATCGGGCGCAAGTCTTTGCGCCCCTACAGTTTCCGGGCGGAATTCTAACTCATCAAATAAGGTGTGCCACGACACTACGGCTATGGAAAACGAGTTTACAGATGTCTAATTTCAGCTAACGCTTGATGTAACACCCCACGATGTCTCCAGCCCACGAATCCGCTGTAAAGACATTCTCCTTCGGGATTAGTAACAAAAATATGGTCAATGTGTAACGGACTTGTCCAGATGCGAATCGTGAATCCGTTGGCTAAAGTGATGTAAGGTTGGCTACGGGGAAAGTCTCGCGGATGAGCATCAGTCATTCCAGGTACTGACTGCAAGCGTTCAATTAACTGAGCGGTAAAATCTAGGGGGTAAGGGTTAGTTATTGTCGGATTTGCCCAAAATTCCCGGATAATTCCGATGACTGTGGGATGATTTTTGAGTTGGGCATGGGCTAAGTTGGGGATACTCACAAACTTGGCACCGCAAAACTTGGTTGATTCAACGGTAATTGTGCCGTCGCTACCCCTATCCCTATCGCCAGCAATGACTAACGTAGGAACCATTTGGGCGATAGATTGGGCAATCTGGCGGCGGTTAATCCCTAGCGCACCAGCAATCCCAATTCCTACACCCAAGGGGTCAATTAATCGGGCTAAATCTGCCCCGCCAATGGGGGATGCAACTAGGACTAACGATTCTATTTGAGACCACCATTCGGGATGTTGATTAAGGATTTCTAACCAAATTAAACCGCCCATGGAATGACCGATAATTCGGATAGGGGTATCGGGATATTGGGTAATGGTTTCAGTGGCTATTCCTTCGACCTGTAGAATTAAGGGTTCAATTCGCCACCAGGTTTTTAACCAACCGAGATTGGGTGTAACCAAGTGAGACTGGGGAGTGGCTAAGGAGTTCGCTAGGGCTGCGATCGCGTGATGGGTATCCGCCCAGCCATGTTGGGCAAATAGAATAAAGTCTGGGGTTGGGTTCATGGGCTTCAATCAGTCAAGCAGTAATCAGGAATACAATGAAGTTGCCGAATTAAAACAGCGCTTACCGCAACTCTTGATGGTCTGGAAGCGCCAAGCAGCAGAAGGAATGTTGAGTCATGGCTTATAGCGATTTTAAAACCATCAATCAAGTTAAAGCTAAGTTCGATCTTACTATTAATCTGATTAATCTGTTTTCTCAAAGCGAACGATTTGAACCAAGCGAATACCTTAAAACGACCCTGAAGCGTAATTTGAAAGTCGCTTTTGATAACGATACTGAAAAAGCTCGTTCAGAGTTGATTATTGCACCGTTGTTGATAGAAGTTAGAGAGATATTTAATGGTAAAGTTAGCTTATTTTCGGGTCGAGATTTTAATGTTGATGCCAGCCAAGGACTCAATGGTTTTTGTGACTATATTTTGAGTGCCTCACCGTTTACATTAGAAATCGAGTCCCCAGTGGTGACAATTGTCGAAGCCAAAAATGAGAGTACTAATGTCGGTTTAGGACAGTGTATTGCCGAGATGGTAGCCGCACAACGGTTTAACCAAGCCAGAGACCGAATGATTGAAAGCATCTATGGTGCTGTAACCACGGGTCGTATCTGGCGCTTTCTCCAGCTTGCGGATCCTGGAGTTTAGACTACGAAAAATCAACCCAGCTATAGCCCGATGCTGAGAAAGAAGGAAAATTCCTAAAAAATTAAAGTTTAAGATGCTTTTTTCGACCGTTGGTCAACGGCGAAGCGGCGCAAATATTTTCGCCAAATCTGACCCAAATCAGGCATTTCTTGACCGACCCATACTAACCATAGAGGCTTAGACTGTGACTGGGATGATTTAGGTTTGAGTCGTTCGACTAAAATCAATTGC
>NZ_JAVJTO010000162.1:0-36448 GCF_040220235.1 Coleofasciculus sp. B1-GNL1-01 | reverse complement strand
CTCGAAGTTTTTTGACAAGGAGTTTTGTATACTTGGCTTTCAAACTATTGATTTGTCTTGGTTCGGACGCTTGAGTGTGGAGTGAACTCCGTTTCAAGCGCATTTACCAATGTAGTGCCTCTTTCAGGAGTTGTCAACCTTTTTTTCAATTTTTTTTTGAGGAAGTCAAAAACCCTTTCCCAGAGGGCGATCTGAGCTATGTTAAATCTAGAGCTAACCCGACCAGCTTGAGAAAATTACCCCTGTTTGTCAGATGAGAGCTTTACCGCCATTGATCCTGCTAGATCCGATCCTCCAGAACTGGTTGTTAGAAGATATAGGTCGAGGCGATCGCACTACTCAGGGCTTGTGGGAAGCCCCGGACAAAATTGTCCAAGCCGAATGGACGGCTAAAGCAGGGGGAGTGATTGCTGGATTGCCGATCGCGAAACGGATCTTCCAACTTTTAAGTGATCAAACCAGTTTTGTCTCTGTTGTAGCTGAAGGGGAAAACTGTCATCCCGGACAGGTCATTGCTCGTTTACATGGCTCTCTGGATACCCTCTTAATGGGAGAACGAGTGGCTCTCAACCTAGCAATGCACTTAAGTGGCATTTCTACCCTTACCCGCCAATATGTCGATCAACTCATCGATTTTCCCACTCAACTCGTCGATACCCGTAAAACCACCCCTGGGCTAAGACTGCTAGAAAAATATGCCACCCAAGTCGGTGGTGCCATTAATCATCGTTTCGGCTTAGATGATGCCGTGATGATTAAAGACAATCATATAGTGGCAGCAGGTAGCATAAAAGAGGCGATCGCTCATATCCGGGAACAAATGCCCTACCCCCTAAGGATTGAAGTCGAAACCGAAACCCTCGAGCAAGTGACAGAAGCCTTAGATCACGAGGCTGACATTATCATGCTGGACAATATGCCCTTGGAAAGGATGCGACAGGCGGTACATAAGATTCGCGGCAAAAATGACCGACTGAAAATTGAAGCCTCTGGGAATATTACCCTGGACACCATTCGTGCTGTAGCCCAAACGGGTGTAGACTATATTTCCACGAGTGCCCCTATAACTCGTTCCACTTGGCTGGATTTAAGTATGAACTTACTGCACGAGAATCACATGTAAGTGGGTGGACACAATTAAAGTTAACGGTTGAGATTGGGGAACAGGGAACAGGGAACACCTCGACTTACCTCGACTCCGCTCGGTAACACGCTCGGTGTCTCACAGGGAACAGTAAGGGTTTGAGGCTTGTTTACATGACTTAATCTAGTTAAGTTTATTTCCACCAACCTAACTTAAAGTTCATTCCCTAATGTTTTGAGTAAACCATTTCTCCCTAATTCTTGGCAACCTCTTATCGTTTCAACTCTTTACCTAGCGCAATGACTTCAACCTTGGAACAACTAAAAGCCAAATTTGAGCAAGCATTGATTGCTGCCTTTGGTGAAACGATGGCGGGTACAGATCCAATGTTAGTTCCTGCCAGTAATCCTAAATTTGGTGATTATCAATCGAATGCGGCGCTCTCTCTGGCAAAACCGCTAGGTCAACCCCCACGAGCGATCGCAGACATGCTGGTCAACCATCTCGATGTTGCTGATATCTGCCATCCTCCCACAGTCGCAGGACCCGGTTTTATTAATTTCACCCTCAAATCTGCCTATTTAGAAGCCAAGTTGAATAGGAATCTCACCCATCCTCGCTTAGGTGTAGAACCCGCCAAACAGCCCCAGCGAGTTGTTGTGGATTTTTCCAGTCCAAACATTGCCAAAGAAATGCATGTTGGTCATCTGCGCTCCACTATTATTGGGGACTGCATTGCCCGTATTTTGGAATTTCGAGATCATGATGTCCTGCGCCTCAATCATGTCGGCGATTGGGGAACTCAATTTGGCATGTTAATTACCTATCTCCGGGAAGTTTGCCCCGAGGCATTAACCACGGCTGAGGCTGTCGATTTAGGAGATTTAGTCAGCTTTTATCGACAAGCTAAAAAACGGTTTGATAGCGATGGAGCTTTCCAAGAATCCGCACGACAGGAAGTCGTCAAGCTGCAAGCTGGGGCTGAAGATACCAAACGAGCTTGGCAGTTGCTGTGTGAGCAATCCCGGCGGGAATTTCAGGTCATTTATGATTTACTGGATGTGGATCTCGCCGAACGGGGTGAATCATTCTATAATCCCTTACTTCCTGATGTGGTCAACGATTTAGAACAATCAGGCTTATTAGTGGAAGACCAAGGAGCTAAATGTGTTTTCTTAGAAGGATTTACCAATAAAAAAGGTGAACCTTTACCCTTAATTGTACAAAAGTCAGATGGAGGGTATAACTATGCCACAACTGACTTAGCGGCACTACGCTACCGGATTGAGCAAGATGGGGCAAAGCGGATTATTTACGTTACTGATGCTGGACAAGCGAATCATTTTGCCCAAGTATTTCAGGTCGCAAAACGGGCAGGTTGGTTACCAGAGACTGTTGAAGTTGTGCATGTTCCCTTTGGATTGGTACTAGGGGAAGACGGGAAAAAGCTGAAAACTCGGTCTGGAGAGACGGTGCGATTGCGGGATTTATTAGATGAAGCGATCGCGCGGGCGCGTGCTGATCTGAAAACTCGCATCCAAGAGGAGGGTCGCCAGGAAACCGAGGAGTTCATTGAACATGTGGCTCAAGTGGTTGGTATGGCGGCGGTCAAATATGCTGACCTCAGTCAAAATCGCACCAGCAACTATGTGTTTAGCTTCGATAAGATGCTATCGCTCAAAGGAAATACAGCACCGTATCTGCTGTATGCTTATGCCCGGATTCAAAGTATTGGTCGCAAAGGTGGCATTGATTTTGAGCAGTTAAGAACATCTACTCAAGTCTCATTGAAAGAAGGCCAAGAAGCAACACTAGCTAAACACCTACTACAAGTCAGCGAGGTAATTAAAGACGTTGAGCAAGAGTTATTACCTAATCGTCTTTGTCAGTATTTGTATGAACTGAGCGAGAAATTCAGTCAATTTTATGACCAATGTCCTGTGCTTAAAGCGGAGGAATCCGTGCGACTATCACGATTAATGTTGTGTGACCTAACAGCTCAAACTTTGAAACTGGGATTATCGTTACTCGGTATTTCGGTACTCGAACGGATGTAGAAAACATACCCATTTACCAAAGGATAGCCTTTCAGTCTCATCAACCGCTGGTTAAAGGAGGATAACTTAGAACTAGCCAGGGGCTGCTGAATAAGTTTTGTGGTGGGGTAGGGAGCTGGGGGAGCTGGGGAAGCAATGTAGAGACGTGCCATGCATGGCACGTCTGGGAGCTGGGGAAGCTGGGGAAGCTGGGGGAGGAAAGTTATATCTTTGAATACAACTTGGTATGAGATCCTCGACCACATCTTCAGGAATACGAATTGTGATACTGGTCATATTCACGGAAGTTTCACATAAATCGAGCCATTCTTCATCAACGCTTATCCCAAAAGCCTCTGGAGAACGGTTAAGCTACTAGGTAAGACGATATACACCGCTTACTCCCAAGTTGCAATTAGTGTATCTCACTCCTTATCCCGTTCTCAGTGGGTCGAGAACGGGATTTTTCATTGTTGGGTGGTACCATTTTGATAAATAAAAAGGGATAGAGTATCGGGATCAATAACAACGGACAAAGAAGCCATGACCAACGATCAGACCCAACTTTACAGAAACTTCATCGATTTTTCATATAAACTTCATCGTAGCTACACACAACTCCTGCTACTTGGGTAGATAATAAAAATATAGATGAAATCTTTTTCCCACCCTTGGACGAGTCCCCGAAAGGGGATTTTTTTTTGGCTACATAACTTAACAAAACTTCAACACAGAATCCCCTTTGCCGGATTCCCAAAAGCGATACCTGTAAGAGGGGGTGACGATTGTATTCACCCTCTGATTAATGAAAATCTCCGCTCAAGCCCTCTGTGTTGGATTACTTGTTTCTGGAGGGTTAACGTCGCCTGTCATTGCCCAAACTCCTGAGTCGGAAACCGATACGCCACGTTTACCAACTCCGGGGACTGCCACAGATTTGAGAGTCTTACCCCGTGTAGGCGTTGATTTTACCACCGAAGGCGCAGGCTATCAAGACCCATTTTTTAGTCTGGAAGGCTTTGTTCCAATTACTCAGATTCCCGGAAGCACTCTGACATTTCTGGAAGGACAGTTACGTTTGTTAACCGACTCCACCATGGGCGGAACGATTCTTCTGGGACAACGGTTTTACAATTCCACTCAAAACCGGATTCTGGGAGGCTATCTTTCCTATGATACCCGTGATACCGGAAACAGCGTGTTTCACCAAATTGGTGCAGGGTTTGAACGACTGGGGGATAATTGGGATTTGCGGGTGAATGCGTATTTGCCAGTGGGTGAACGCCGCCCAGAAGTGGATGAGTCGTTCTCTCTGCGTGGATTCGCACAGAATCATTTACTTCTCAATCATCGCCAGCGCTTTGAAGCAGCAATGGCGGGATTTGATATTGAAGCGGGGGGACGGTTGTTGCGATTAGGGGAGGGGGATTTACGGGGATATGGGGGGGTTTATTATTACGGTGGGGAGGGAACTGATGGTGCGATTGGTATTCGAGGGCGATTGGAGGCGCGTCCCACGGATTATCTGAATCTGGGTTTATCGGTGCAAACTGACCAAATTTTTGATACTCGGATTGTTCTTAGTCTAGGCGCAACCTTTCCGGGAACTCGCCCCCCTGAGGTTGAATCCGGTAGCGCCTTGACACGGATGGGTGAATCGGTAGGACGTATCGCCACAATTATTGTCGATGAACAAACGGAAAATGAACAAGTCGCGGCGATAAACCCGAAAACGGGTCAACCTTGGCAGTTTCAGCATGTCACGTTGGGGGTGAGTACAGGAGAGGGTACGTTTGAAACACCGTTTGGCACAGTGCAGGATGCCTTGAGTGTGGCACAAACTGATGAGATTGTTTATGTGCAAGTGGGTACGACGTCTGAGACAGAAGGTTTTCAGTTTGCGGATGGGGTAGCGGTACTCTCCGCAGGTGCAGTTCAACATATTGATACGCAGCAACTGGGTAGGGTGCAGTTGCCCTTATCGGGAAGCGGTGAGTTTCCCACAATTACGGGAACGGTAACGCTAGGAAATAATACCACCCTGGCTGGGTTTGCGATCGCCAATGCCACGGGGAATGGTATCCAAGGCGCGGCTATTGAGAATGTGACGATTCAAGATAACCGCATCACCAACGTCACAGGACAAGGGATTAGTCTCATCGATGTAACTGGAACCAGTGCGATCGCTCGTAATGTTATCACAAATAGCGGTCAGCAGGGCGTTTTTATTCAAGCATCGGGAACCACTCAACAAGAACTCACCCTAGATAGTAATCAAATCAGTGACAGTGGTGGTCAAGGTGTTTTTATTCAAGCCTCTGGTGAGGTGCAACAGCAATTAACGGCAACCAATAATCAAATTCGTAATAGTGTCGGTCAAGGGGTTTATTTGACGGCGAATAATAATAGTCGCCAGACCTTTGATGTCTTGAATACGAGCATTCGTAATACTGTTCTCGATGAAAATGGCGATGGGGGTCAAGGTCTTTTTCTACAAGCCAATGCCAGCGCCCAGCAAACCTTGACTCTGGAGACTTTGACAGTTACTGAAAGTGCAGGTCAAGGCATCTTTGTGGCAGCCAATGGTAACGAAAATGACCTCACCCAGCAATCTCTCCAAGAGTTTAACCTCAGCAACGCCACCGTTAGCGAAAGTACAGGACAAGGGATTTTCATCGCCGCTAATAATAACAGTGAGCAAACCTTTGACATTGATGCCAGTACCATTAACCAGACTCGCCTTGACAGTAATGGCGATGGCGGTCAAGGCGTCTTTATTCAGGGAAATCGCGTTGCTGTTCAAGATTTTACCCTCAACAATACCAGCGTCACCAATACCGCTGGACAAGGTATTTTAATTGCTACCAATGGTGATGAAAATGATTTAACTGCCCAATCGAGGCAAGAGTTCCAACTAAATGGCACTGACGTTAGTGAAACCGTGGGTCAGGGGATTTTTATTGCGGCGAACAATAACAGCGAACAAGTCTTTGACATCGACAGCAGTACGATTCGTAATATTGAACTCGACGCCCAAGGCGAAGGCGGACAAGGGATTTTTGTGCAAGGTAATCGTATGGCAGTCCAGGAGTTTCAGATTAATAGTCCCACAATAACCAACAATGCTGGGCAGGGTATTTTTGTGGCGACGAATGGAGATGAAAATGACCTCAGTGTACAATCACGGCAAGAGTTTGCCATCACAGACGCCCAGATTAACCAGAGTACAGGTCAGGGGATTTTCATGAGCGCTAATAACAATAGCACTCAAAAATTTGAGATTAAAGATAGTACGATTGATGGCACAACCTTGAACACTTTAAACAGTGGCGGTCAAGGGGTTTTTGTCCAAGCCAATAGCATTGCCCAACAAGACTTTACCATTGATAATGTTCAAATCACTGATAGTCAGGGTCAAGGTCTTTTTGTTGGCGCGAATGGCGATGAGAAGAATCTCGAACTCCAATCTCAGCAACGGTTTCAGATTAGTAATGTGCAGATTAGTAATAGCACAGGTCAGGGAATTTTTGTATCGGCGAATAATAATAGCCGCCAAGAGTTTGAGATTGAAACCAGTACCATTAGCGGTACAACTCCCACCAGTGGAACGGATGGAGGTCAAGGCATTTTTGTCCAGGGAAATGCTGTCTCGGTGCAAGATTATCGGATTAACAATACCATGGTTACGGATAATGCAGGTCAGGGTATCTTTTTGCAAACGAATGGCAATGCTGAAACTCTTGCCGATGTAGAGTTGACAATTTTGGATAAAAATGCTATTCCAGGATTTAAGGCTGTACTCAATAGCGATCGCACGTTCTGCCTTGCCCTAAGTGACAACACCAGCACGACAGAGTTCCAGCTTCAGCGCAATAATGGCACATTCGAGGTCGTGAATCTAGATACTCTCACTCAGAATAATACAGGAACCGTTAATTTTGCCCCCAACCTGGAAGACTTTGCTAACGTTTCTCAGTGTAATTGAGGATAGAAGGGTAAGAGGGTAGGAGGGTTGTAGGGGCGGGTTTAGCCGTTTAATTGACGGGTATACCGATAACTTATCAACAAAACCCGCCCTCTTGTCGTTTAGATTTGAGACAAAGGACATAGCGTGCTTCTCAAGGGAGCAAGTAGGACGAATGACGAATGACGAATGACGAATGACGAATGACGAATGACAAATAGCCATTTTGTCAAGATCAGTTTTAGATCAAGAGCAAAGTGCATCAGAACTGATCTAGAAGATCGTCTAGCTTATGAGTCAATATAATAAGTAGCAAGACTCCAGATGCAGTCATCAACCAAATAACTCTGCCTGAAGGAGAAAAGCATACACCCTGATACTTGTCCTCAGCCTTTCACAGAAAGCGCTGAGGTTTTTCGTATATTGCCACTTTAACGACTGCGGATAGTATATATAAATCCCGGTTAACCCAACCATCACGCCAACTGCTTCATGCGAAATTGCTGCAACTCCTCTGGGCGCATCGCCCCTTTTTCAGTAATAATCGCAGAAATTAACTCGGCTGGTGTGACATCAAACCCTGGATTATAAAACTCCACCCCTGTAGGACATGTCACTGTCTCACCAATTTGATAAATTTCTGAGGGATGGCGTTCTTCAATCGGAATTAAATCGCCTGTGGGTAAGTCAAAGTCAACCGTAGAGAGGGGGGCGGCGACAAAGAAGGGAATATTATGGGCTTTGGCGAGTAATGCCACACTATAGGTGCCAATTTTATTCGCCGTATCTCCATTGGCAGCAATTCTATCTGCACCCACCATCACCGCATCAATTAATCCCTGATGCATACAATGGGCTGCCATATTATCGGTAATTAACGTTACTGGGATTCCCTCTTGTACACATTCCCACGCCGTCAGTTTTGCCCCTTGCAACCGGGGACGAGTTTCACAGGCATAAATTCTGGCTAACCGCTTCTCGCGCCAGGTTGAACGCACGACTCCCAAGGCTGTACCATAGCCGGCTGTGGCGAGGGAACCCGCATTGCAATAAGTAAGAATACATAATTTTTCTGGAGTCGCGGGCATAGCCGCCAACCCATTATCCCCGATCGCTTTACAGATCTCTAAATCTTCAACCTGAATCGCTTGGGCGGTTACTAACAGTGCCATTTTTAACTGATCGACTGAACCAATGGTTTCATGGGCAGTTTTCAACATGCGGGCGATCGCCCAAAATAGATTTACCGCTGTCGGGCGCGTCTGGCGCAGGAGTTTGGCAACCTCTTCGAGTTCAGTGACAAATGTCTCGCGATCCGCCGTTTTAATGTCTCGCGCCCCCAAGTACATCCCGTAAGCCGCCGCCACACCAATCGCTGGCGCACCTCGGACAATCATGGTTCTAATTGCCCGTGCCATATCCTCACAGCACTTAATTTCAACCACTGTATAGTTGTGGGGTAAACGGGTTTGGTCAATTAGGAGTACGCGATCGTCGCGCCAAACGATGGGATACACCGGATTACTGGGCATGGTTACTTATGGGCTAATGTGGAAAACTGCTTACAGTTTAACTCGCTTTGGTTATTTGTCCTTTGTCATTCGTCATTCGTCTTTTGTATAACGATACTAAGACAAGTTAGGACATTCTTTACTGTTCCCTGTTCCCTGTGATACACCGAGCGTGTTACTGAGCGTGTTACTGAGCGAAGCGTTCGACTGAGCGCTCACGCCGAAGTCCGAAGTAAGTCGAGGTAAGTCGAGGTGTTCCCTGTTCCCTTTTGGACTAACTGATGTCCTTTCCGTACCTCGTAGTGCTATAAATTTGGATACATCCCTTCAGGAACTCCGCTTCATCAGTCATGATTTATACTTCATTACATAGTTTGCTTTCCACCAAGAGCGAATTTTTCGGATCAGGTAAACGATTAAACTCTTGGAGAGTTTATTAAATTTATAGTAAAAGAGAATATCCATCATCTCTTGAGTCTCTAGAGGGGTCAGATACGAGACACCTTCATCAATTTTGTTGTCGCTTTCAATTAAATAGCACTTCATGCCAATCTTTTCGGACAGATTCCAGGTTCGATGAAATTTTTTATGAATTTCTTGTTGATAATCTTGAAAACTGGCTGATTGACCCTTTAAATATTGCTGAATATGCTTGCCAGCGATTTCGGCGCAATGCATAGCATGGCGAATCCCTTCTCCGCCCAAAAGGTTCACCATTGATACGGCATCTCCAATGGCAATAATATTATCGCGATAGTAAATATCCCTCAGTCCACTGGAATAGTGCAGCGTTGATCCATGAGTATCAATTATTTTATAGTCTTTGGCTTGTATATGCTCGCGAACCAGTAAATCAATATAATATCGAATCGATTCCGTCTGCTTAATAATTTTATGGTCTAATCGATACGATGCCGCCCCTACCTTTAACCGAGGCTTCTCCATGGGAAATATCCAAGAATAGCCTTTTGGCATCCATTTATGTCCCAAGAAAAACCAGAGGGAATGGGCATATTTATCATAATCATCTTCTGATACTTCAATTAAATATTCAATCCCAGACGGCTTTAAAAACGCAGGTTTCTCGCTTTCCTTCTTATACATAACCGCTCTAGTGGGTCCTGTGGCATCCACTAGCACCTGGGTGGTGACAGTAATCGGTTCTCTCCCTCGCGGCTTCAGTTCAACCCGCGTCTCACCTTCTGTTTGGACATATCTCACATATCGACATCCCAGGCAAACCTCGCCGCCCCAAGATTTAACCTCGTCAGCCAGAAATTGTCTCAACTTGGCGAAATTTAAGACAGCCCCTAAGGTTTGCGGAGCATCCCAATTTCGGGTTAAATTGGTGGTGACAATCACCAAATTATGCCAAAAACTACCGACAACATCCTCCGGTAAGTCAAATTTTTCTAAGGTTTCTAATGGCGTAGCCGCACTAGAAAAATCATTTTTCTCAAAGGTTTCATGCTGCTCGACCAACAAAACCTGATAACCGGATTTCGCCAACCACCTCGCACATTGTCCCCCGGCTGGACCTGCGCCGACTACGACAACATCGAATTTTCGCATACTATATTAGTAAAGGGTGTCATGATTCCAGTCTCTCATACCAGGTTGCCCGTTTAGTAGTAACCGTTAAATTTTTTTTGGCAAAGGGTAAATGGAAAACTTGCTTCCTTTCCGTCCTGCTCCTTTACCCTGTCCATCTGTTACTGCGCTTAAAGAGGATTGGAAATCGGGGATGAAGACAGCTTACATCCTCGATTATCAGTTGCAACATTACTCCGTCCTGAATGACTAACGTACTCTCTCCTTCTCTTAAGCAGGAGAGAGACGTTTGGACTGCGAAACACAACTGAGTATCAAATTAACCATTCCAGAATTATTTATGAAACCATCTAAACGCGAGCAAATTGCCCAAGCTGCTATGCAACTTTTTATCCAGCATGGCTATAGGGAAACCAGTATGGATCAGATAGCTGCCGAGGCAGATGTATCTAAGCATACCATTTACAATCATTTTCAATCCAAAGAAGGATTGTTTATTGAATTGATGGAACAGTTCATCTGTAAGCAGTTTCAGCCTGAGTTTAATTCTGACCTGTCGGATGAGCCAGCCGCAGGGTTACGAAGATTGGCAGAGGCATTTTTAGCGAAACTGAATAATCCAGAGTATGCGGCGTTTCTACGTTTATTGATTGCCGAATCGGGTCATTTTCCGCACTTAGCACAATTGTTTATCCGCCGGGTTATTGGGGAAGAACGTCATAGTCTGAAGCAGTATTTTGAATCCCATCCAGACTGGCACATTCGTGATCCGGAGTTGACTGCTTATATTTTTTTGAGTTCTATGTCTTCCTTGGTACTTTTTCAAGAGGTTATGCAAGGAAAGTCAATTTTGTCAATCGAACAAGACCATTTAATTGACCAGTTAGTTGACTTGGTTTTATCGAACTCGGCTGTCCAAGTTTTATCACCGCCCTGAGACGAATGGTTTCCGTGATAAGTTGATCATTGGTCAAATTTAACGGTTGAGATTAGGGCGGGTTTTGTTTTTCATTTATCGGTGGAGAGGGCGGGTTTTGTTGTTCCGTTATCGGTGAATATCTGAATTTAGTCCCTAAACCCGCCCCTACAATTGTCCCTAAACCCGCCCCTACAGATTCCCTAAACCCGTCCCTACATCTTTGGCGTGCGATCGCGGTTGAAAATCCGGTGGGCTTTTTGGACACCCTACAAAATCAGGAGCGTCTCGCTCACTATTGTCTTAGGAGCGAGACAAGGTGCAAGGTGCAAGGTGCAAGGTGCAAGATGTGAGTTAAACCAGTTTCAGATCGGGATATTCGGCTAATACATCATCTGAGGTTAACGTATCGCCTTCGGCTTGGGGTGTCCAGAGGACTTCAATTGCCAATAAGCGATCGCTTGACACACCACCTATCTGACGCAAGGCTTGACGCAAGTCATCGGAACTATTGATGGTGGGTAATTCCAGCTTTCCTTGTACACCAACTAAAAGGGTGACGATAATGTATTCACCAGGATCTTGAGTTTCAACCAAGGCTCCATCCCCTTCAGCCGCTTTACCTTGGCGAAGTTGACCCTGATAATTTGATAGGGTTTCTTCGGCAAATTTACTGCGTTCGGCTAGGGAGAGCTGATTAAACCGAGCTTCGGCGGCGTCTAAGGCAATTTGCTGAGATTGCGTTGCACCATAGACCCAGTATTCGGGATGGCGGAGTAAGGCTAAGGTAGACTCTTGCAGCACTTGCGCTCGTCCTTGCGGGGAATCCGTATTCGCTTGTTGAGCTAACGCATCAAGTTCATACTGAAGCTCACGCGCACTGGCAAGTAAACCCACTTGCAAGCGTCCCACGGAAACCTTGGGGTTGATCGTGCTAGGGACATCATTTCCGCCTCCTTCACCCAGACGCCGGAAAGACTGCACCAAGAAATTCGCGATCGCAAAGAAGATCAGAATTCCGAACAGACTTCCCACGCCACCGAAGCCAAAGAAGGGTAAGAGAAACGGAAAACCAATTCCGCCGCCACCATATCCATAACCGCCACCGCGATACCCCCCACCTGGGCGAGAATAGGTACGACTAGGAGCGCGGAAGGAACCGCCACCAATTCTCCCACCACTACGAGCGGCTAAAGCATCACTGGCATTTCCCAGGACTAAGGTAAAAATGAGACCAACAACAAGCAGAGACTTTAAAAAAGGTTTGATCTTTGAAAAAAGATGGTTATGCATACGTTATTTAGGACTATTCCAACTTCAGTGAGTTTTCCATGGCTGACATTAGCCACAAACACCTTAATCTGAACGAAGACAGACAACTCACCTCAAGCCGGATGGGTATTACTGACTACACTTTTACTGTACCGCTCCCCTTCATGAGCTGAAACATCCCAAAAGTGGAGATTACCGATTTGTCATTTGTTAAGGAACAGGGAACAGGGAACAGGTAAGGTAGAATTTTGAGTTAACTTCCTCATCTCCCCCAGCTCCCCCAGCTCCCCCAGCTCCCCCAGCTTCCCCAGCTTCCCCAGCTCCCCCAGCTCCCCCAGCTCCCCCAGCTCCCCCAGCTCCCCCAGCTCCCCCAGCTCCCCCAGCTCCCCTACCCGCCACCAACAATCGTCACAACTTCCAACTGATCCCCATCCTTCATCTGAGTCTCTGACCAAAACTGGCGGTGAAGAATCTCGCCATTGTACTCAACCGCCACTAAGCGCGGATTTAGGTCAAGCCGTTCTAAAAGCTGAGGCAATTTGGTGTCAGCCGCACAGGTACGGGTTTCACCATTCACTTGTAAAGTAATTTGCTCGCTACTGTTGGTCATGATTGAGGAATACCCGCTTCAATACGACGCAGATGTTGTTCTTTGGTGAGTTGAGAGAGAAAATACTGAGTCACCAATGTCGGTTGTTCCGCTTGCATAATCGCCCGCACGATCGCGACTCGTTTCGCTCCCGCCCCTAAGACCTCATGAATATTATTCGGATCAATGCCACCGATCGCAAACCAGGGAATCGATGCTTGTTGCGCTGCATACTGCACATAGTCTAACCCCGCTGCCGCTTTGCCGACTTTGGTTGGGGTTTCATAGACCGGTCCGACGCCAATATAATCAGCCCCTTCGCTGATTGCCTGTTGCATTTCCTCAGGATTTGTGGTAGAGCGCCCAATAATTCGATGGGGTCCCAGGAGTTTTCGGGCGACAGCGATGGGCAAATCCTGCTGTCCTAAATGAACGCCATCGGCATCAATTGCCAGAGCCAAATCCACGCGATCGTTCATAATCAATAATGCCCCATAATGGTGGCACATCTGGCGCAGTTTCTGGGCTTGAGCGAGTTTGATTAAATCATCAGCCCCCTTTTCCCGATACTGAACTAACGTCAGTCCCCCTTGGAGTGCTGCTTCTACCGTGGGCAAGAGTTGGTCTGAAGGTGAGGTGACTAGATAAAGCTGCGATCGCTTCAGCCGTTGATAACGGTGGTAGATGAGCAACTGACTTTCTAGGGTATAGACCCGATAGCGCATTTGCTTACAAGCGGTTCCCATACGGGGACTATACAGCTTACCATATTCCTCTAGTACCCGTAAGGCTTCCTGAACCCGACATAGATTGGCTTGCAAAACCTGTTGGATATTGGCGCGGTGTTCTTCCTGGGGATGAGAGAGTTCCGTCCCCAAATCACCAGGCGTATCCCGTTCGGCGCGAATCTCGCGACTATGCCAACGGGCAAGTTCTTGGCGCATCTGTTTGCATTCACTCGCCATCTGCACGCTATTTAGACCAAAGCGACACCACTCTTCGATAATCCGTAAGCCTTCTCTGGCTCGGTCTAAATTCGCATCTAATATTCGGCAAACTGCTGGTTCTTGACCTATCCAACCGTTGTACCCGCTCATCGCGAACTGCTCCACATGATTATCTTATCCTAACAGGATGATGGCTTTTAAGGGTTGACTGAATCTGGAGTGGTTCATAACTGTGGAAAATTTTAATAATTGTCGAACGGTTGCCGATTCGTTATTCTAGTGCAACTGAGTACAGTACACTCAAAACATAGCTTCAGATTCATACCGCAGGAGATGGTTAAGCCTTACCCAATTCAATGGTTCCACCACCAACGCCCAATTCAGTGTAGGATAGGCGCGATCGCTGTGGTTTCTCTTAGCTGCATCACCCTGACTCCTCTGGAAGCTGTAGCACAGTTAACACCGAATCCTCAGCGACTTGTTGTCCAAAATCAGCAAGACAGCCAAGTGTTGTTGGTTAACCCCATAACTGGGGATGATATTAATGGTAATGGTAATATGGGTTCCCCGTTCAAAACTATTGCCAAAGCCTTACAAGTCGCGCAACCGAATACGGTGATTCGATTAACGCCGGGAGTCTATAGTTCCCAAACGGGTGAAACCTTTCCTTTAATTTTGCCCGATGGCGTCACGTTGCAAGGGAATCCCCGAACCAGAGGGGAGAATATTATCATTCAAGGGGGGGGCATGTTTGAAAGTCCCACCGCATCTGAGCAGAATATTACCATTCTGGCAGCCAATCCCGCCACGGTAACGGGAGTGACGATTACCAATCCCAATCCTCAAGGCTATGGGTTATGGATTGAATCCAGTTCCCCAGTAGTCGTGGATAATACATTTACGGAAAATACCAGCGCCGGAATTGTGGTGAAAGGCAATAGTGCGCCAACCATTCGCAGCAATTACTTTTATAACAATGGTGGTGACGGTATTCTAGTGGCGGGGACATTACAAGCAGATGTGCGGGAAAATGTATTTATTGATCGGGAAAACGCTACCTTAGAGTTGAGTAGCGATGGCGAAGCGCCGCTGCGAAGCGCAGATCGCAACAGTCCTTCACCCTCGGTTGAATCTGCCACGACTACGAGTATTCCCAAAACCGAATCGGTATCTGAACCTGTTGAAACTACCGCGAATCCTTCGCCAACTCCTGAAAGTGTTTCCCCCATCATTGAACCCCAGACGACTATCTCCCAGTTAGAAACACTTCCCACCACGTTTCCTTCAGACTGGACAACTATCTCCCTATCGGTGGCGAATCCCCCAGAATCAACTGAGACTCAACCCGCAGCCGCAAATCAGACAGACGCATCCTCCTCAACCTCGTCCATTTCCGCCGCGTCTTTTCCGGTTCCCGCCAGTCTCCAGTCTCAACAGAACCCAACTAACCCAGCGACACCCGCCGCAACCGTTCCCCAGATCATCGATATTTCCGTTCCCTCACCAACCGAGACGGCGATACCTGATACATCCACACCAGCCGCCTCTGCACCTGACACCGAGATGGGAGAGGTTACAGTTAATCCACAAGAGTTCCCCAGCCGGGATTCTATTCCTGTACTCAGTAGCAACAACCCATCCGCCACCCCCCAGGAACCGCCCCCAGAAACCGCACCGGAAGGGCGTTATCGGGTATTAGTCGCTGCCACAACTGATGATCAGCAAACCTTAGTGCGATCGCTGATTCCTGAGGCGTTTCGTACATCTTACAATGGGCAGTTAATGATGCAAGTGGGATTATTTAGTAGTCGCGAGAATGCCCAACAAATTCTTAATTTGCTTCAGGAGCAGGGATTAACCGTTACCATCGAAACCCTTGAGGACTAGAATCGTCGCGACTTACTCCACGACTACTCGCCCTTTTGGGATTGGAAATTAGATGCATTAAACGGCTTTTTTGTCAAATCTACCTGGTTTCGAGTCCAGAAAATTGGAGAATGAAACATGCTTGTATTATTTAAATTTTTCCGACGCTAGGGAGAATAAAAAAACGCATTTTCAAGGGATTTAAGCGATGGTTGTTTAAAATTAGCTATAAAAAACACCCAATACAGCATTAAAATAACATCATACTACACCCTCAAACCCTGGTCAAATCAGGATTTGCCTGTGGCGTTTTCTACCTGCCCGAAATCCGATTATCTTTAGAATATTAAAACGTCAACGTCACTCCTAAAAGTTTTCGTTATCTGGCAGGGCTTGATTAGGACATAGCTGGACTGAGAGTGAAGACAGCACCAGGACAAATTCAGGTATCGGGGTTGGTGGAGTTGTTGTGCGATAGCCTCTCCAGATAAATATAGATAAGATTAGACAACTACGGCAGGCAGCGGCTCTTGTTGTCAGAGTTATAGGGCTAAAGCCCTTACTACGAACTACGAACTCCATTGAACTCTCAAAGTTTAAAGCTATCTAAATTATCGTATTATTTTCTATAGTTTTATTGCCTCCAGCCAAATCAATCACGCCTTGGAGTTAAAATCAATTCCATCAGCTTTCAGGGAGGAAAGCATTACCATGAAATCTGCTCGGTTGCGCTGGTCTTGGCTGTTTGCCATTCTTTCGATTACCCAAGGGATTCTTGGCATTATTACCCCACTGATTATTTATTCTCCTGCCCTAGCTGAACCGATTACTCCCGCCCCAGATGGTACAGGAACTGTGATTACCCCCAACGGGAATCAGTTTGATATTTCTGGGGGGAGTTTGTCAGGGGATGGAACTAACCTGTTTCACAGTTTCCAAGACTTTGGTTTAGATGCAGATCAAGTTGCCAACGTTCTGGCGAATCCTAACCTAGAAAATATCCTGGGGCGAGTGATTAGTGGCAATCCCTCCCTAATTAATGGGTTGATTCAGGTTAGTGGAGGAAGTCCAAATTTATATTTAATGAATCCGGCGGGAATCATCTTTGGCAATCAAGCGAGTTTAAATGTTCCGGCTGATTTTACCGCAACAACGGCGACGGGTATTGGATTTGGTGACAATCATTGGTTTAATGCGTTTGGAGCAAATAATTATCAGCAGTTAGTGGGAAATCCCAATCAGTTTGCGTTTGATTTATCACCAGGAGGAAGCATTGTTAATGCCGGAAATTTGGTAGTTTCTCCGGGACAGGATTTAACCTTACTGGGAGGTTCTGTGATTAACACGGGGCAATTAACAGCCTCAGGAGGACAAATTACCGTGGCGGCGGTATCGGGTTCTAATTTGGTGAGGATTTCTCAGGAAGGTCAGTTATTAAGTTTAGAGGTGGAACTTCCCAGGGATAATCAAGAATTGCTGCAATCCTTTACACCTTTGGATTTAGCCAGCTTGTTAACGGGAACAGGGGAAAATCTGGAGACAGGGGTTGATGTTACTCCAGAGGGAGAGGTACAACTGGCGAATACTAATTTTCTTATCGAGAATGGCGATGTTGTGTCTCAAAATGTGACGGCGCAGACAGTAATTCTATCCGCTATTCATAATTTAATCTTGCTAGAAAGCAAACTCAATACGACCAATGATTTAACCCTACTAGCCGGAAATACAGTGTTCGTGCGAGATAGTGTAACGAATCCCTTTTTAGCGCAAGCTGGCGGTAATCTTTATATTCAAGGGAATCATGCCATTGATATTTTGGCACTCAATCATCCGCAAACACCGTTCGTCAGTGGTGGCAATCTGAGTTTAGTCAGCGATGGCAATATTTCTGGGGATGCTCACTTTAGCAGCGGGGGTAATTTCTCCGTTCTCAATTTGTTGGGTCAACCGGGAAATTATATCAGTAAGTTTGACCCAATTATTAGCTCAAATGAAGATGTCACATTTGGGGAGTATACAGGCGTATCTCTCAAGATTGAGACGAGAGGAAGTATTAGGGGGGGAGATATTACGATTACTGGAGCCGATACGACTTTAGTGGGTACAGATCCAGATATTCCCCTTTTAAGCAGTACCGCCGCTGTTATTTTGCAGGCGGGAAAAACATCCTTAGATAATCCGATCAATCTTCCGCCAGAAATCCCTCCCTTTGATTCTTCAGGTACAACGACAAATCCTGGCAGTATTTCAGTGGGAGAAATTAGGACAACCGAGAAGAATGATGGCACGATTATCTTATCGGCTACGGGGGACATCAGCACCTTTAATATTCAAACCGGAGAGAGAGTAATTAATGATAGTGGGGGTGATATTGAAATCATTAGTAGCGGCGGTTCTATCTCCACAGGTACGATATCAACTGTAGGTACTGATACAAGTGATGCGGGTAATATTACCCTGGAAGCGGCTGGCGATATTAACGTTAAGAATCTCGCCGCCGATACTGAATTTGGCAATGGTGGAAATATTAGTGTGACCAGTGGTGGCAAAATTGATCTAACCTCACAAGGTTCTGTCAGTTCATCGGGGGAAGCGGGTGCAGGTGATATCATATTTGAGGCAGAGAGTGATATTGATCTTGTTGGACTTAACGCTAATGCATTCAGCGGCAATGGTGGAAATATTTCGGTCATCAGCAAGAGTGGCAGTATCGATATGCTAGCTAGTCCTATTTGTGGCAGCGTTAATTTCTGTACTATTGATGCATCAGGAGTGACTGAGATTGTTGGTGGAGTAACGGGGAATGGGGGTAATGTCACCCTAGAAGCGGCTGGTAATATTACTACTGCTGGTATCGACTCAAGGGGAGTTGCTAGTGCAGGAAATATTCAGATCAAAGCAGGTGGAACAATTGATACCAGTACCTTCTTTTCTTTTTCAGGTTTTGACACAGGTGGTTTAGTTGATGCCTCGTCTGCTAATGGTATTGGTGGCAATATTACCCTTGAAGCTGGCAGTACTATTATTGCAGGGGATCTTGATTCCAGTGGTTCTCCCGATGGTGGAGATATTACCTTAATTGGCAATGAAATTGACTTGACAGGCGGAGTTGATGGCATCGTATCTGTGATCAGCACAGGCAATTTACGAATTGAACCAGCAACGCCTAATCAAAATATCGCCATTGGCACAGCTAGCGATACGGGAGGGGACACCCTAGATTTAACCACGACGGAGATTGATGGCTGGCAAGATGGTTTTCTAAACATTAATATCGGTCGTGCTGATGGTACGGGTACGGTAACTCTGTTTGATACAGTTACCGATACGGGTACAATTCCTTTCCAAGATTTAGTGATTATTTCCGGGGGTTCAACGTTAGTCGGTGTCAATCAAGAGACAACTTGGACAATTAATGGCACGGATAGCGGGAACCTATCAGGTTTTAGTAATGGTTTAGCTTTCTCTTCAATTGAGAATATAGTCAGCGGAACGGCTAATGATACGTTCGTTTTCAGCAATAACGGAACGATCAGTGGAACGATTAACGGTGGAATTGGCGCTGATAGTCTTGATTATTCACAGAATGATAGCCCAGTTACCCTGAATTTGGCAACGATTGAAAATATTGAACAGGTGACTGGTAATGATGACAGCCTTCTAGTAGGAACGGATACGCTTAACACTTGGACGATTACGGAAAGTAATAGCGGCACAGTCAATAGTACTCTAACCTTTAATGATTTCTCAAACCTCATAGGCGGCAACTCAGATGACACTTTTATTTTTAACACAAATGATAATTTCAGTGGCAACATTAATGGTGCGGCTGGCAATTTGATACTTACCGGAGATGAAATCAATCTGGCTGGGACTATTTCTGGGACAGGGGATTTAACCATTCAACCCTTAACACCGACGCAATCGATTCAAGTCGGGGGTACTGATAGTGGAAATCCCAGTATTTTAGAGGTGACGGCGACAGAACTGAGTTTGCTGCAAAATGGGTTTAGTGCGATCGCGATTGGACGAAGCGACAGTAGTGGTTCAATTACAGTTGCGGGTGATGTCACATTTAATGACCCTGTTACATTCCAAGCACCTGTTGATGCAGGTTCTATCAATACTACAGGTGGCACAATCACTGGAACCGATGACGCTACCCTAACATTACAAGCGAACCAAGATATTATAACTGGCGATATTATTAATTCAGGTCGTGCAATTAATCTCACCAGTACCCGTAGCACCATTGATACTCGTGCGGGAATTCTCAATAGCAGCACTGAAACAGGTAATGGAGGAGCGATTGAACTCACTGCTTTTGATACTATTACCACCGGAGATATTGATTCGAGTTCTAAGGGTAATGCTCAAGGTGGAATGATTACCTTGGACAGTAGTGATGGGGCGATTACGACTAATAATCTCAATAGTTCGGGGGCGAGTGGTGGAGATATTACCATCCGTGCTTTAACCGAGATAACGACAGGTGAAATTAATAGCAGTGGCAATAATGGTGATGGTGGGGATGTTACACTTGACCCAATCAATGATATTCAAGTAACCTCCATTAATGCTCAAGGCGGTAATAGTGGGAAAGGTGGAACTGTTGATATTACGGCGGGTCAATTTTTCCGTGCGACTGGCAGTTTTACTGATAATAATGGAAGAGAGGCGAGTCTTTCTACGGCGGGTAATTTAGGAGGAGGAGATATTATTATTCGCCATGGTGGAAATGGAGAGATTCCGTTTCAGGTAGGTGATGCTAGTGTTAATGGTACAGTTGGAGCGATTACCAGTGGCGATATTACGATTTCTCCCTCTAAATCGTTTTTGTTTACCCATGTTGAAGGCAATATTCAGATTATCAGTGTTGATGAACCGATCACGCCCATTGAACCCCCAAGTCCTCCGATTGAACCGCCCATTATTCCGATTGAACCACCAACAATTCCTATCGACACAACGCCGAATTTTACTGAGCCACCGATTAATCCGGTTGATATTACTCAAGTTCAAGAGGAAGAGGAACAAGAATCTACCCCATCTCCCGTTGAGCAAGTTATTCCATCCCTAGAAGTTGATGCAATTGCGCCAATTGAAGAACGGTTTACCCTAGTCTATGAGAATTATCTCAATCTAGAGAATACTACGCCGACAACTTTAACTCAAGCACGGGCAACGTTAAATCAAATTGAACAAGCGACGGGAGTTAAACCGGCTTTGATTTATGCGGTTTTTGTGCCAACGGCTGTTGGAGAAGAAGATGCATCGGGTGGGGCAAGTTTGGAGTTTTTGAAACGCAGAGGGGCGCAGAGGGGAGCGCAGAGGGGCGCAGAGAATGGGAGCGGTTTTGAGTCAAGGGTGTTGGCGAATCAAGCTGCTCAAGAGAGTGATCAGTTGGCATTGATTTTGGTTACGGCGGATGGCAAAACGATGAGTTATTCGGTTCCGGGGGCGACAAGGGGGAAGGTGCTTAAAACGACTCAGGAATTACGCCGTGCGGTGACGGATACTCGTATTCCTCGCCCTTATCTTCCGGCTGCACAGCAATTGTATCAATGGTTAATTGCTCCGTTGGAAGCGGAGTTAGAAGGGCGGGAGATTAATAATCTGGCATTTATTATGGATCAGGGATTGCGTTCCTTACCCATGGCGGTGCTGCATGATGGGAATGGCTTTATTATTGAACGGTATAGTGTTGGTTTTATGCCAACTCTGGCGCTCACGGATACCCGCTATGTGGATTTGAGAAATCTGCAAGTGTTGGCAATGGGGGCGTCAGAATTTACGGATCAAAATCCTTTACCTGCTGTGCCTGTGGAATTAGACGCGATCGCAGATAAATTATGGCAGGGTCGATCCTTCCTTAATTCTACGTTTACTCCCGATAGGCTGAAACAAACACGGGCAAATCAACCCTTTGGAATTGTGCATTTAGCCACTCATGGCGAGTTTAAACCGGGTAAGCCGGAAAATTCTTATATCCAGTTTTGGAATCAAAAGCTACCCCTGAATCAAATTCGAGAGTTGGGATTAAATAACCCCCCGGTTGAATTGATGGTATTAAGCGCCTGTCGCACGGCGTTAGGGGATGAAGAAGCGGAGTTAGGCTTTACTGGGTTGGCGGTACAAGCTGGGGTGAAATCGGCGTTGGGGAGTCTCTGGTATGTGAGTGATGAGGGGACATTAGGGTTAATGACGGGATTCTATGAACAGTTAAAACAAGCTCCGATTAAAGCCGAAGCCTTGCGACAAGCACAATTAGCGATGATTCAGGGAAACGTTCGTTTAGAAAATGGTCAAGTTGTCACCCCTTCAGGTACGTTTCCCCTACCTCCCCAGTTAGCTGAATTACCGGATAAGGAACTTACCCATCCTTATTATTGGAGTGCATTTACTCTAGTAGGGAGTCCCTGGTAGTCTACTAGGTTTTGGGGGAACTTTTAATCGGAAATGGCTGATTGAGTTGAATGGGTTTAAAGGGTGTGCGATCGTATATCTTCTAACAGGTGGGTAGTGCAAGAAGGCAGAAATAACTGAACAGCTAATATCTCCCCCAGCTTCATCGTATCTACGAAGCTGCTCAAGTATTTCCGCAGCACTGCAGTAGTTGCATCCAGATTCCGCCAGTTGTCCGTTTTTGAGGTGACAGGAGATGCATTAACGGGATTTTTTGTCAAATCTGCCTCTTTTCGAGTCGAGGCAATTGGATCGTGCAATATAATTGTAGTATTTAAAATTTTCCGACGCTAAAGAGAAACAAATAACGCAACATCAAGGCATTTAAGCGTTATTAGGTAAAAATTGGCTACAAAAATAACCCAATACAGTATTACTGGACTATCATACTACACCCTCAAACCCAGAGCAAGTCAGGATTTACCCGTGACATTTTCTGCCTGTCCTAAATCTGATTCGCTTTAAAATATTAAAACATAAGCGTCAATCGTAAAAGTTTACTTTATCTAAGTAGTCGGACAAAAGAAAACGGTGCTGTATTAAGTTTTGTAAATACCCCTCAAACCCTTACTGTTCCCTGTTCCCTGATTTCAACTGTCAACTTTAATTGTGTCCACCTACTTAGTAGTGCTTAGGGTTGGTAGGGTAGTGCGATCGCGTCTCTAGATTGGGATAGATACAGCATTTTTCATGTTTATGGAATACACAATTGTATCCACTGGCTTTGCGGCTAAAGCCTTGTCTGTAGTTCACTAACTTGAAAACCGCTATAATTCCAAACATGGAAGCCCGATTAGATAAACTAGACTTGGCTACACCCGTGCTTTATATGCAAGCAAAGTATGGCAGGATCATGAGTGGATTGTAATAGAAAATCAGTCAATTGTAGGGGCGGGTTTAGGAACTTAATTAATGGAGATTCAACTAACGAAACAACGAAACCCGCCCAGATTTAAATTGTTAGAGTTCCCTTGGGGTTTTTCTGGCGCACGGAGCGTGCGCCCCTACGGTTCCCGATACGGTTTTCCCTACCTGTCAGGGGTAGAATTCACGAATTGGCAAGACTAGCTCACCCTCAGTAAATTTTGGGATAAGGTTCTACACACACCTTAACAAACAAGGTCGCGAGTCCAAACATCACGCTTGTTGAAGTGACCAGCGCCACGTTATTTAACCCTAAATTACCAACCTTTCTTCATTCCATCTCATTCTAAATGGGAGGTTTCAAAATGCGGATTGCTCAAATTGCACCGTTGTGGGAGCGTGTACCTCCCCCAGCTTATGGTGGTACGGAATTAGTGGTGAGTTTACTCACTGATGAATTAGTCCGTCGAGGTCATGAGGTAACATTGTTTGCATCCGGAGATTCACAGACACTGGCAAAACTGGAACCGGGATGTGAAAAAGCGCTGCGTTCTATTGACGTAACCCATCAAGACTATGCTGTTTATGAACAGATGCAGTTGAGCAAAGTCTTTGAACGAGCTAATGAGTTTGATGTGATTCATGCTCATGTGGATTACCCGGCGCTTCCTTATGCCACCTTGACAAAAACGCCAGTTGTGCATACGATTCATGGTACATTTACGCCATTAGTTGAGCAGATTTTTACCAAGCATCGTCAGCAACATTTTGTCAGTATTTCCAACTCCCAGCAGCGCCCTGAATTGGGACTGAATTATGTAGCAACGGTTTATAACGCGATCGCACCCGAACGGTTTACGTTTTACTCTCAGCCCAAACAGCCACCCTATCTGGTGTTTGTAAGGCAGTAAGATCCGTTCAGTGGCTCAAAATCATGGGATTAGCAAGAATCGGATCACACGAGCAGCCGATCAAGTGATTCTCATGTCCCCAGATTGGTGCGATCGCGCCCAACCTTCCCCCAAGCTATCCAAGTCAGACGCGAAAGCGAAATTGGGGCTGGGTGCTAATGAACAGGTAGTGCTGTATGTGGGTGAACTTGATGCCAGTAAAGGGATTGATACGCTGATAACCGCGCTGAGATTATACCGCGATCGCATACCAGCAGAGGCGATAAATCCACTGCGCTGCGTGATAGTCAGTCCTGATTCCAATCCCCAGGCTAGACAGCAAGTTCAGCAATGGATTCATCAATTTGACCTAGAGCAACAGGTTATTCTCATTGAATCTGTTCCCTCAGATCAGCACTGGCTCTACTATACCGCCGCCGATGTCTGCCTCATTCCCAGTCGATATGAACCGTTTGGTTCAGCCGCGATCGTTGCACTGGCGTATAAGATACCCATTGTCGCCTCGGATGTGGACGGATTACGCTTTACCATTGTGCCAGGGGAAACGGGTTTGTTAGTCCCTCCAGGGGATGCAGCGGCATTCGCTGAGGCGATTCATCGAATTTTAGTGGATGAAGTGTTGGCGCAACGCTTGAAACGACAGACAACGGATGTGACAACCTCTGCATTGAGTTGGAACCAGGTGGCGGCGCATCTGAGCGATCTCTATCGTCGCCAATTAGCGGGTTTGATTAGTACCGTTGTGCCAGATGTGCAGAATCCCTGCATCTTATCTGTTCCTGTAGAGGAATTGAGTCAATCGACTGTTGAAGTCAAGGAGGAATTAAGGCAAGTGTCTTAAGGTAGAAGGCACTGACTTAACCTGGGTTCGTAGTTGGCACTTTAGTGCCATCAGACTTTTCAGGGGAAATCTCAAAATCGGTGAAACTTGGGGCGGATTTAGTTAAGTTAATGGTTTGAGTCGGAGCGTTATCGGTAGAACCCGCCCCAATACTATATGCCATGAAGCGGCAGAGTTTGGGAACGAAAAAATGGAGGAATTATGTCTGATACAGATACCCTTAATCACAAAACTGAAACAGATCTCACTATCCTGGAACTCAACGGTAGAACCTTTGCCCCTACTGAACAAATACCAATTCCAGAATGGCAATGCACCACAACAAAACGACTGCAATCGACACTGACGCTCAAAGATGATGACCTCTTCCTAATTACTGATCCCCTAGGCAATATTGCCGGATGTCTTGATGATGAATCGGACAAAAGCTTAGGCTTATTTTGTCAAGATACTCGATTCCTTAATCGTCTAGAATTACAAATTGAGGGACTCTCTCCCATTTTACTCAGCAGTACCGCCGGACAAGGGTTTGCCCTTTCGGTTCTCTGTGCGAATCCTTATGTTGAGGGGCGTATCCCGGCGGAAACGATTGGCATTCAACGCGATATTGTACTACAGGGAGGACTGTTTGAAGACCTGAAAATTACCAACTACAGCACCCAACCCGTTGAGTTTGAACTCAGTTTAAGTTTTGATGCCGATTTTGCCGATTTATTCCAAATTCGCGGTTATGTGCGTCAGCAGATAGGCACACTCATGCGACAGGTTATTCCTCAAGGGGACAATGCCTTAACCCCAGATGTGCAGTCCTTGGTTGAGGAAACGGGGGAACTTACCTTAGCCTATCAAGGATTAGATCAGGTGTTGATGGAGTCTCGAATTCAGTTTTATCACCGTCAGCCTGATGAGTTTAAGGGATATACGGCGATTTGGCGGTTGGAATTGAATTCTCATGAAACCCAGCAATTGGGGTATCGGGTACAACCCTTTATTGACAATCGTCCGGCGTCTGTGGTAGAAGCGCCAACAACTCTAAAACAAGCGATCGCGGCTGAGGCGATGGAGGAACGCGATTGGCGAGAGGGTTTGACTCGGATTCGCACAGATAATCGAGCCTTAAATCAGATCATAGAACGCGCTGAACAGGATATCTATCTGTTGGGTCAAACCTTTGGCAAGGGTAAGATTCTCTGTGCTGGGATTCCCTGGTTTTCCACGTTATTTGGACGGGATTCCCTGATTGCTGCATACCAAACGCTGATCCTCGATCCGGGGATTGCGCGTCAAACCTTGATTACCCTGGCGGAGTATCAGGGTAAAGTTGACGACGAGTGGCGGGAGGAAGAACCCGGAAAGATTCTCCATGAGTTGCGTCTGGGTGAAATGGCTCGTTGTGGCGAACTCCCTCACACTCCTTATTATGGTACGGTCGATGCCACGCCGCTATGGTTGATGCTCTATGCTGATTATTATGCCTGGACGTATGATCAGGAACTGTTGGATCGGTTATGGGAGAATGCTTTAGCGGCGATGGATTGGATTGATCGCCGTTGTCAGCAGACGGGCTATATTAGCTATGAATGCAAGTCGAAGGGGGGACTCCGGAATCAGGGATGGAAAGACTCAGGAGACTGTATCGTTGATGCCAAAGGGAAGTTAGCGGAAGGGGCGATTACTCTGGCGGAAGTGCAAGGATATGTTTATGCGGCGAAGATGCGCTTAAGTCAGCTTGCTCGTAGCAAAAAGCAGTTAGATTTGGCAGATCGTTGGTATGAGGACGCTCAAGCCCTGAAAACCCGCTTTAATCGCGACTTTTGGCTGCCTGATCGCGGTTATTGTGCCTTGGCGTTGGATGGTAAGGGCAAGCCTGTGGATAGTATCACCTCTAATCCGGGGCATTGTCTAGGACTGGATATTTTATCAAAAGACAAGGCACACAATGTCGCCGAACGATTGCAAGCGCCGGATATGTTTAGTGGCTGGGGAATTCGCACCTTAAGTAGCTTATCTCCCGCGTATAATCCCATGGGCTATCACCTCGGATCAGTATGGCATCACGATAATGGGATGATTATTGCCGGATTGCGATCGCTCGGATTGGTGGATCAGGCGTTGGAGGTGGCTCAGGGTATTATCGACATGACGGTGCAACAACCCTATTATCGTCCACCCGAACTCTTCTGTGGCTATGAACGCACCCCCAATAGCACACCCGTGCGATATCCTGTGGCGTGTTCGCCACAAGCCTGGGCAACGGGAACGATTTTTCAACTCCTACAAGTGATGGTTAATTTAGTACCCGATACGCCCAGGAATTGTTTACGAATTGTTCATCCTACCCTCCCCGAATCTGTCCAGTATTTATCACTGCAAAATCTAAAAATTGGGCAAACCGTATTAAATTTGGAATTTGAGCGTTCTAGTGGAGCAACTGCCTGTCGAGTTGTCCGGAAACGCGGCAATTTACGAGTTGTCATTGAAGCTTGATAGCCAGGGAGTATCTCATACCAAGTTATGTTCTAACCTGTCTTATGAGAGCGAAACAGCTAAAATTAAGTTGTAGGTTGGGTTGACGCAAGGAAACCCAAATCAGTAAAGCATTTTAAAGCGGTTTTCAAGTTAGTGGACTACAGACAAGGCTTGAACCGCAAAGCAAGTGAATACAATTGTGTATTCCATAAACATGAAAAGCACTGTAATATCAACCTTAGTCAAGGGCGACCCGATCACATTGAGTAGATACAGTTGTTGATTTGTGCAAGCGGGTCGCCCCTACACAGGGATTCAAGGTGACATGGTTTCAGCGGGTACTTTTGCCTTATTTATATATCCATTCCTGTCCTGTCAAAACAAAGTTAATTGTATGGGTGAGTGATCGATCTGATTCCAGGGTAACGGAGGAATAAGTACACCATTTTCTTCTAATAATTGCTGAAACTGTCGCGCATTAGCTGGAGAGTAGTCTTCAATGGGACAGTGAACGAAAAAATAAATCTGTCGCCCTAACTTTAACGCCTGATCCACCCATTTCACCCATGCTTCCAAAAATGGCTGATTCACCTCTTGATCAGGATGACTAATAAACCGCACGAAACTAAAGTCTGCTGTCACCACAGGTTGCACAGGGAGTCTTGGCTTGCGAACATCTAATGGCGTTTTATAAAGATTTGAGTGACTGTAAGCCGGTCGGCTATCTAATAACACTCGTCCGACTCCTAATTGGGTTAACAGTTCATTCAGATGACTGGCGTGGGGGGATTCAAACCAATCAGGATGACGTACTTCTAGTGCGATCGCAGCCTCCGTTTTCTGCAATCCATTATGAGTGAGCGATCGCGGCAATTTGGGACAAAGCCGAAAACCCGGTGACATCTGGGATTTCCACTGCGCGATCGTTTCTGAACTGGGAATGGCGTAAAATGTGGTATTGCCTTCAACGGTTCTCAACCGTTGACTATACAGATGTAGCAATTCCCCTGCTGGACTCTTCGGCGGATAAAACTCACCGATCCAACCCTTATACGCCCAAACTGCACAACCCAATAAAAATTTCATGGTTCCTGTTTCTTTGGCTACATCTACTATGAATAATGAACCATGATCAATCAACTATGAACCTGCAACGGTTAGTCATCTCACCCACGCAACGACAAAACCAACAGATTCTCCTCACCGAAAGCCAACAGCATTACCTGGTGCGAGTCTTGCGACTGACTGAAGGCGATCGCTTTATTGCCATGGATGGACAGGGAAACTGGTGGTTGAGTGAGTTAATGGCTAACCTAACCCAAGCGACAATTATTGAATCGATCCCCATCCAAACCGAATTACCTTGTGCAATTACCCTAATCGCCGCGATGCCCAAGGGGAGTGGATTTGAGGATATTATCTCCGCTGCAACCGAACTCGGTGTCACCGATATCATACCCATTAAGAGCGATCGCACGATTCTTAACCCCAGTCCCCGCAAACTGGAACGCTGGCGACGTATCGCCCAAGAAGCCGCCGAACAATCGGAACGTCAGATTGTACCCACAATTCTTGATCCCTTGGACTTTACCTCAGCGATTAAACAAGTTATCGACTCCACCACCCACCGCTATATTTGTGTCGCACGGGGTAACGTTCCTCATTTGTTAAATTGCTTACCTAAGCTAGAGGTTATTGATCTCGGAGATGGGGAAGATAAGGGAGATGAGGGCGGGTTTAGCACCATTAGGGTGACAACAAACGATAATAGTGAAACCCGCCCCTACATTCAAAACCCGGTTCCAGATGAATGCAGCGAAGGTTCAAAACGCCCTATTATCACCATTGCAACAGGACCCGAAGGCGGCTGGACACCCCAAGAAATCGAACAAGCGATCGCGGCTGGATTTCAACCCGTTTCCCTAGGACACCGAATTTTACGTGCTGTTACCGCCCCCCTCATGGCTCTCTCTTTAATTGCTGCTAGTTTAGAGGTACAAAAGGATTAGATATCATTGAGAGCAAAACACACTAACCCAAAAATCAATATAAATAGTTCTGTTCTACGTAGGTTGCTGGAAATCAACTCAACACTCCACCAGTTATGTAAATATTCCTCAAACTCTTACATATACATAAACGTAGCTTGCTTCTCGATGAAAGTGAGTATGACAAATGACAAATGACCAATGACAAATGACAAAATTATGCTTGACCAAGTTACCAATGCCTTTAAACAAAAAGACTACCGCACAGCAGCTCGATTACTCAAACAATTAGCCAAGGAAGACCCTAATAACCCGTGGGTGCGACTTTATATCGGACGCTTACACGAAGCCACAGGTAAGCTAGACGCCGCAGAAACCGCTTACCGCAAGTTACTTAAAAATACAACGCATCCTAAAGTTATGACCCAAGCGCGTCAGGGATTGGGGCGTTTAGAAGCCATGGAACAAGAAAAACGCCGCCAAGCCTTAGCCCAAGCCACGGCTGACCCCGAAAATACTCAATTCGGTATTTTAGTCCTCGAACCCATTGAACCCGAAGCCAAACCCACAGCCGCCCAAACCTTGGCGAAGATTATGCAAATCGATCCCTATACCGCCCGCCTACAACTCCCGACACGGGGATGGCGGTTGTATCGAGTTGGACCTATTGGCGAATTAAAATTTTATGCGTCATCCCTCAAGCAGGGTTCAGTTCCCTGTTTTTGGGTAATTTTGGCGGAGATTCAATCTCTTAACGTGTTTAGGGTTCATTATTTTTCCCAAGTCAGTTCTCAGGAAGCCACCGTTGTCTGCGAAAATGATCAAGGTCAACTCGGTTCTCTCCCCTTCCAGTGGTCAGAAGTGAGTCAACGGGTAGAGGGACGCTTACCTATTTTTGAACAAGTGGTGGATGTTGACGCTCGTGGTAAATTACAGCGTAAGACTCAAACCCAAGACTACGCCCAGTTTTGCGACTTGCATTTACTGACGAGAAAAACTATCCTGCGTTTATGCGATCGCGATTATCAATTTCACCAGGGAATTGAGTTATTCCCCCAGCCAAAGAGCCACCCAACTCAGGGAAAATCCCCGTCTCCCCTAAGCCAGACAACTAATCGAATCAACTGGAATAACCTGCGGGATTTTCTCAACCGCCAACTTCCTCAAACTCCAGTTTGGTCAGATTTCACCAATTTTGCTGAAACGGCTCTCGATTATCGAGAAATGTTGACTCGTTTACCCGCTCACATTGACTTGTTTCGCCGTCAAGAAAGCCTCTGGGATTCTGCTTTTGAACTATACAGTGGACTGGTTTTTCTGAAAAATAATTAGGGTCTGCTGAATCAGTATTGTGGTGAGGGGAGGGAACAGGGAACGGGGAACAGGGAACAGGGAACAATTGTAGAGACGCGCCATGGCGCGTCTCTACATCGACACCTTATGAGCGAGGAGGCTGCACCTGACGTGCCATCTCCAGGAAATTATTCATACTCGGACCTGGACGCCGCCGACCACTATTGGTTTTGAGTGGCAATAAGTTGTTTGGTGCAAAGGTGAGTCCCGGTTGAGGCTCGGCTTTGCCGTTGCTGGCTGCGGGTGTCGCCTGAGGTGCAGCTTTTTGCGGTTTGGCTTCTGGTGCTTTAGCCGCTTTAGCTGCTGGCTTCTTCGCTGCTGGCTTTTTCGCTTCTGCTTCTGGAGCTTTGGTGGCTTTAGCGGATTCCGGTTTCTTCGCTTCCGGTTCCGCTTTGACTGCCCCCGCATCGTCTAGCTCCAAAAAGTAGTCTTTACTTTTTTTGGTTTTCGGAGCTTCTGACGATTTGTTTTTAGATTTTAAAAAACTGAACATTTAGCGATACTCCTGTTTCTTAGAGAAAAGTTAACAAATTTGCCAAAGAAAGATAGATGAAAACAAACGATGCCAACGTCTGCCATTTCTGATTGTACAGGCAAAACGCTACCTCAATCAGTTTTGTTAGCTTTTTGGCTTTGGGCTGAACGATGTCAACCGCTTAGCTTAGACTCACAAGATCTAAGACTTTTTGGCTCTTATGGCTACTCGATGGAAATTGACTTGTCTGGCAATTCAAGGGTGTGATTTGCCTCATAATTCAAAGGCTTTTTATTCAGTTTTTTTAGATAGACGAACGTTATATCGTCTTCTATCATTTTGACTTAACACACTTGTTCCACCTAGCTTCAATGAATCATCCAAACTCCAGTAGAGAGGTCAATAACTATTTTTATTTTACCGTTTGATGGTACTTTTTCGCTAACTCGAATATGGCTTTTGATGACTTGACAGCAATCGATAAGGCATAGGCTGATCCCGACTCTTCTGGGATAACGCTGCTCTATACATCACATCGCCGTCAGATTAGAATTATGAGTTTTTAGAGCAATTATTGCAAGGTTTCGCTAAATTTCTTTACAAAAATTCACAATCAGACGAGAACAAATACTCTACTACCCCGATACTCCTCGGATAAGCTCTAATTTAATTTTTTCTACCCCAGCTTCTCCAGGTTTTCTTAACTGAGTCGCATTGTTTACTACCGCCAGATGGCATCGGCTACCCGACAGACATCATACATTGCAGAAACATCGTGAACCCGGAGAATATCGGAGCCTGCGGTAATAGCCGCACAGCAAGCCGCCGCCGTTCCCCAGACTCGTTGCTTAGGGTCAGGTTGGTTCAGAATGCGACCGATAAAACTTTTGCGCGACACGCCGACTAAAATAGGCACACCTAGGGAACGAAAAGCCGCAAGTTGTCGCAGCAGTTGTATATTTTGCTCAGCGGTTTTGGCGAACCCAATCCCCGGATCAATGATCAGGCGCGATCGCAAAATTCCTGCATTGACAGCCACCTGAATTTGACCCTCTAGAAACTCGTAGATTTCGCCGATGAGGTCATGATAATCGGTCAGCTTTTGCATGGTTTGGGGGGTTCCCCGGATATGCATCAAAATGATTGGCACACCCAATTGGGCAACCACAGGAAACATATCCGGGTCAAACGTGCCACCGGAAATATCATTGACAATATCCGCCCCCACCGCCACCGCTGCTTTGGCGACAGAGGCTTTCGTAGTATCCACGGAGATAGGGACAGACAGCGAGGAACGCACCGTCTTGACCACAGGGAGTACACGCTGGAGTTCTGCGGCTTCCGAAACCTCCTCAGCCCCCGGTCGGGTTGATTGTCCGCCGATGTCCAGAATATCCACACCCGCCTCAACCAGCCGTTGAGCTTGTGCCAAAGCTGCTGCTGGGGTATTAAACTCCCCCCCATCACTAAAACTATCCGGCGTCACATTTAAAACGCCCATGAGGTAGGTACGTTCTCCCCAACAGAAAGAACGGTCTCGGATGGTTAGTTGTCCTTTGTCATTTGTCATTCGTTTTATGTCATTCGTTTTATGTCATTTGTCATACTCGCTTCCCGAACAGAAGCAAGTCATATCATCGATTTGTGCATCGATCTGTTTTTTCGACAAATGAACCCTAACTAATGAACCATGACCCATGAACTACTGATAATTGACAATTCGGGCAAATCCCCCAGGATCAAGACTGGCTCCGCCAACTAGCACCCCATCAATTTCAGGTTGCGCCATAATCTGATCAATATTCGCAGGCTTGACCGAACCCCCGTACTGAATTGGCACATCCGCAACTTTCAGTTGAGAGCGAATCAAACCCATGATCCGATTGGCTTCTGCGGCTTCACAGGTATCCCCTGTGCCAATTGCCCAGATCGGTTCATAAGCGATCACCAGTTGCTGCTGATCCACATCCACCAAGCCTTCTATGAGTTGCTGGCTGATGTGAGATTCCGCTTCTCCAGCATCCCGTTGTTGCTTTGTTTCACCGACACAAAGAATCGGAATTAACCCGTGACGCTGGGCGGCGAGGAGGCGCTGGTTCACGGTTTTGTCCGTTTCACCAAAGTACTGACGTCGCTCACTGTGACCGACAACCACATAACGCAAGCCGAGTTCGGTCAACATGGGACCAGAAATTTCCCCAGTGAAAGCGCCTTCATCTGCCCAGTGGATATTCTGCGCCCCTAGCTGCACCCGGCTATTGTGCAGATTTTTGGACATCACTCCCAAGTCTGTAAAGGGAACACACAGAACAACTTCCCGTTCTGGGGGCGTTTGCTCCAGCTTGGGCATAAATTCTTGCAAAAACTCAGAGGACTCCCTTTGAGTTTTGAACATTTTCCAGTTACCGGCAATGACTATTTTTCGCACAGCTTAAATAAAATCGTCTCAATCTTGATGCATCCTTCAGTTTATAGCCTTGAGGCACAATTGACAGACCCAAGTTAGCTGTTTTAGGGCGACAATCCTTGTCTAACTCCTACTGCATCAATGGTCTAGCGTTCGCGCTGTGGCTTGTAGAGACGCGCCATGGCGCGTCTCTACTGTGGCAAACTATGAGCAGGCGCGTCTGGAGGGGGTAGGGGCGGATTTTCCCGATAACCTTTATTGAGAAAACCGATAACTTGACTAAACCCACCCTTCTAAGCTGGGGAAGTAGGAGGAATAATGAGAACAATGTTTGGCTGGGCTTTTGTGGGATTGGCGATTTCTGGCGGTTTTACGTCAGATCTTGCCTTTCAAGCTCAGGACTATGATTCTATTTCAGTTAGTCAAGCGGCAACTCGTTCTGAGGATACTCCTGGAGGAGGGAAAGTCTGTAGAGACGCTGCTTGCTACGTCTGGGAAACAGAGGACGAGGAACTGATAGATTATTCTTACTTGTCACGGGATGTAGAAAACCTTTCTCTTACCGGAACAGAGGCTTTGATTTTTCCCCCTTCCCAGACGTTACTGACCGATATTTCAACTATTACCGTCTCAGAATCGATGAATCCTGCATCAGAGGAGAGGGAACAGTTCCAGCACATTATGGACTGGGCAATTGCCCAGCACCTGCATGAGCAACCGATGACTGATATTATACAGGCGATCGCCCACCGATTTCTGGGGACACCCTATAAGGCAGGCTTATTAGATCAATCGCCAGAGGAAACCTTGGTGGTAACGCTTCAGGCATTTGACTGTGTGCTATTTGTGGAAACGGTACTCGCGATCGCCCGAACTGTGGCGCCACAGGATTATTCCTATCCTACCTTTGTCAATCATCTTCGCGATCAGCGTTATCAGAATGGTCAACTCGATGGTTATTGTAGCCGTTTGCATTATTTCTCGGCTTGGATTCAGGATAACGAGAAACGGGGAACCGTAGAAAATATTACCCAGGCGCTGGGAGGCATTCCACTAACTAAGCGGCTTAATTTCATGAGTACCCACCGACACCGTTATCCCCAACTCGTGAATAATCCGGCAAATTACCAGTGTATTTTAGAGATGGAAGATCAGCTTAATGCTGTTCCCTTAAATTATATTCCCACCGAGCAAATTCACCACAGCTATGATCAGCTACAATCCGGAGATATTATTGGCATCGCTACGACTATTGCGGGATTAGATGTCACCCATACCGGATTCATTGATCGCCAGCCAGATGGTAGAATTCGTTTGATTCATGCCTCACCCGCTGGAGAGGTGACAATTTCCCAAGATTTACAGCAGTATGTAGGCAAGATCAAGCACGCGATCGGTATTTTAGTCGTTCGTCCGGTTGGCGTTAGTGAATGAGTACGTTGACCTCTCCCTGGTATGTAGACTAGGGATTCTAAAAGGATACTTCGATACGGATTTAAATACCGCCTATTTGTGTTGTCTTAGAAAACCTTTCCGATTGTTAAATAGGATATTACTTGTGTGGATATCTACATTCTTGCCTTGTTGGTCATTGGCTTACTGCTCCTATTGGTCACAATGGGTTCAGGTTGGATTAAGCGATTACCTCTTTCTTATGCCCTCATTTACTTAGTTGTGGGAATTTGTCTTGGTCCCTACGGAATTAATCTGATTCAAATTCAGCTCCAAACCAAATTTTTGGAGCGCGTCACCGAATTTGTGGTGATTGTGTCTCTGTTTAGTTGCGGCTTAAAAATGAATCGCCCTTTGAGACTAAGAGCTTGGAATTCAACAATTCGGCTCATTGCTTTTCTCATGCCGATTTCAATTTTTGCCATAGCAGCAATTAGCCATTGGTTATTGAATCTGAATTGGGGAGCGGCTGTTTTGTTGGGGGCAATTCTTGCACCAACTGACCCCGTATTGGCATCCGAAGTCCAATTAGCCCATATAGGAGATAGGGATGAGTTACGATTTGGTCTGACGTCTGAAGGGGGATTAAACGATGCGTTAGCCTTTCCGTTTGTCTATTTTGGGATTCATTGGTTAGAAAACAGCAATTGGCAAAGTTGGTTAAAAGAATGGATTGTTGTTGATTTAATTTGGGCGATCGTGGCTGGAATTGCTATGGGTATTTTGGTCGGTAATGGAGTGATGTGGATTAAGCAACAACTCCAAAAGTTTCGACCTATTGATGCATTAATGGAGGATTTTATTGGTCTCAGTATTATTTTAATAACCTATGCACTGACAGAACTGATTAACGGTTATGGATTTTTAGCCGTATTTGTTGCTGGGTTAATGGTACAGCGTATTTCTCCTAATCATAATCGGCGACTTTCGCAACTGGAATTCACCGAAAAACTTGAAAAGCTGATGGAAGTGGGAACTATTCTCCTGTTAGGTTCCCTCCTACGAATTGAGCCAATTCTCAAATTTGGTGGTGAAGCCCTTCTCATCGCTGGGTTATTAATTTTTGCCATCCGACCTTTAGGCGCTTGGATTAGCACCACCAACTTAGGTTTTGCCAAGTCACCTCGCTCACGGTTTCACCCCACAACCCGCTGGTTATTTGGTTGGTTTGGCGTTCGAGGAGTCGGCTCTCTCTACTATCTTTCCTATTCTCTTGGTAAGAGTTTAGAGGGAGAATTGGGTGCAAGAATTGCTTGGATAACGTCCATAACTGTTGTACTATCTATCATCATACATGGAATTAGTGCGACTCCTTTAATGAAAGGGTATGAGCAAATCGTTCAGGATAAAAATTCAAATACTTGACTGAACAATAATTCAAACATAGACTTGGTTTAATTTTCTACAGAGGATGCTTCCCATAATTAAGCCTAGAACTAAAGTTCTGGCTTAAAGCTAAAACCCGTTAAAACGGGTTGTGAAATTTA